>DATCLP010000222.1:0-4920 GCA_036563855.1 Steroidobacteraceae bacterium
GTCCTTGCCGCCATACCGATATCCATCCACCGCAAACAGCAGCTTCGGCGAGATCTGCCGCATTCGATCGAGGAACCCGGCTGCGCCCATGTCAGGCGATGCGCTCGACCAAATCGCGCCGATGCTGGCCGTCGCAAGCAGCGCGACGACCGTTTCCGGCATGTTCGGCATGTACGCGACCACGCGATCGCCCTTCTGGACGCCCAGTTGGTGCAACGTGGCCGCGAGACTGCCGACGTCCCGCTGCAGCTCGGCCCAAGAAACTTCGCGACGCTCGCACAGCTCGGACTGAAAGATGATGGCCGGCTCTTGGCTACGTGCCGACGCATGCCGCAATGAATGTTCGGCGTAGTTGAGCCGCGCACCTTCGAACCACTTCGCGCCCGGCATATGACGTCCATCGAGCACGCGCGCATAGGGAGCGTGAGAGATCACCTCGCCGAACTCCCAAATGCTGGCCCAGAACGCCTCGATCTCGGTGACGGACCATTCCCACAAAGATTCGTAGTTCGAGAACTCGAGACCTTTGCGCTCTTTCAGCCACCGCATGTATCGGGTGATGCCCGCGCGCTCGATGCGTTCCGGCGACGGACGCCAGAGAGGTTCGTCCACATGCGCTGGTTCGTTGGGTTGGTTCACGGTCAGCCCCCGTTCGTCTTCGTGCGTCGGTGGATCATAGCGACACTCGCCGCGCCTTCGCACGACGTAGCGCTGACGCATATGACGTAGCGCTGCTTACGCATATAGGATACCGCGCCGCTTTCGGGCGCCGCACCGACATTCGTATCGATGACTGTGTGTACAGGGCGAGCACCTCTGTCGCCTTCCAGGTTTGGACGGGCGCGATACGAATGGGAGGGCTGGAATTAGATCGGTCGCCTGCCGCGATCGGGGCTCATCGCCACGATCGATGCTGATCATCGGCGTCCCCGATTCTTCCTGGCTGCGCGGTCCTGCCGGGAACGCTGACGCGGAGGCTCGCCTGTGCGCTGCTATCGGTTCTGGAGATTGCTTCCCGCTGCTCCCACCAGTACTCGACATGAGCGTCGAGCAACGCGGAATTCGCCTCATCGTAGGCGAGCGAAGAACAGAAGCGTTGCCATCTCGACATCGATCCACTCCGCCTAAGCCGCTCTCAGCCAGTTCCTTCGAGCGGCCACGGGTGGAATTGCCAGGATGTCGCATTCCGCCCTTCTGAAGACTTCGCGCACCACGCTTCCGGCGATCAGCCGTCTCAACAGCAGCGAGGGATTCACGCCGATCACGAGCAGATCCGGTTTGACATACTGAGTAACGGTTTCGATGGCCTCGATGGGTTGTCCGGGCAGCGCCGAAATCCGCACGCGATCGAGCGGCACGCCGATCTGTTCGAGCTCCCGCGCAATCTCCAACGTGACTCCGTCTTTCAAGCGCCGTGTATGCGCGGCGATCGCGACCATTTCGCTGTCATTTGCGGCGACGACTCCTGGATAAGGGTGCTCGAACGCGTGAACGATCCAAGTGTCTGTGTTGACGAAAACGCCCACGTCCGCAGCCGTGCGCGCGATCGACTCGAGACTCTCACCGAGGTCGGTCGCAATCACCACGCGCTCGTAAGGACCATCGACCGATCCTTGAACGGCCAACACAGGACAATTCGTCGCGCGCGTTACGCGCTCGGCCGGCGTACCGATGAGTGCATCGAACGTGCGGCGCTGCGGCGCAGCCATGATAGTCAGCCGCGGTTGCCACTCTCGCGCGGCTACGGTGATCGCCTGCAGCGGCTTGCCGAGCCTCACTTCGGTCTCGAAACCATGCTGAGCACGATTCATGATCCGTTCCGCATCGCTCAGCAATTGCACGTGCGCACGATTCACCTGCATCCGGATCAGCTCGTCCGGCTGCGACGCGTCGACGGCATGAATGAATATCGCCCGCGCTTCGAGCTGTTCCGCAAGCAAAGCGGTTCGACGCATTGCATCGTCCGACCTCGTCGTCAAATCAGTCGCGCAAAGAAGTCTGCTCCTGGCGTTGTTGATCCGATCTGAAGTCATTGCACTCTTTTGTCGCATGTTCATCCGCACTCACGCTGCAAGGCGTGAATCTTCGTCCTGGCGCACAGCTTCGATTCGGAGCTTGCGCCGCCGGCCGGGCATCTCCCATTCGACGACATCGCCGACCCGATAGCCGAGCAGCGCCGTGCCTAGCGGCGCGAGCACCGAGATGCATCCTGCCGAAACATCGGCACGCGGAGGCAGCACGATCGTGTAGTGATTGTGTGCGCCGCTATCGAGATCGGTGACGATGACGGTCGAATCGATCCCGACCGCATCTTTCGGCAACTCCTCGGACTCGACGATGCTTGCCTGATCCAACTTCGACCACAACGCAAACTGCTCGTCCTGATTCGGCGCGAATCGCTGGGCGATCAGCAAGCTCCGCAACCGATGGAAGTCCTGCCTGCTCAATACGATTCTGCTTTTCATGGACGTGCTCCTATTCATCGACGGCGCTGCGATACGCGCCTCATCCGTTTCGCGGGGCACAAGATCTCGCACTCTTGCACACGAGTCTTGTAACTCAGGCTAACATTTAGATCCATTAGAAATAATCTTCTAAACCCTTAGAGCATCACGAAACATGAAAACCCCGATCCCGCGCCTCAACTATCAGCATCTGCTCTACTTCTGGACGGTCGTACGCTGCGGCAGCCTCACGAAGGCGTGCGAGGAGTTGCACTTGTCCGCACCGACTGTCAGCACGCAGCTGCGTGCATTCGAAGCGCGGCTCGGGGAAAAGCTGCTCGTGAAATCCGGACGCACTCTCGCACCGACCGAGGTTGGAAGGATCGTGTACAGCTACGCGGAAGAAATCTTCGCGTTGGGCACAGACTTATTGAACGCGCTGGCGCAGCGTCCGACGCGCAAGCCATTGCGCCTCGTCGTCGGCATCGACGATGTCGTCCCGAAAGAAGTCGCGCACCGTCTCGTCACCGCAGCGCTTTCGTCGGACCGTACGGTTCGGCTCGTATGCCGCGAAGGAACGCTGGAACAATTGCTCGACGCGCTGCAGGTGCACGAGATCGACGTGATCCTTTCCGATTCCCCCGTCACGCCGAGCCTGCACTTGCGAGCACACAATCATCATCTCGGAAGTTGCGACGTTTCGTGGATGAGCGCTCGCTCGCTCGTGCGCCAGCTCCGAGACGGGTTCCCGAAGTCCCTGAACGGCGCACCTATGCTTCTACCCACCGCGGACACCGCGATCCGTCGCGCTTTGGATCAATGGATCGATCGCCACAACGTGCGACCGGATATCGTCGGCGAGTTCGAGGACTATGCGATGTTGCGCGAGTTTGCGCGCGAAGGGAGAGGTGTCGCGCCCGTACCCGATGTGCTCCTCGAGCAGTTTCGGAAAGAATCAGGTCTCGAAGTGCTCGGCCCGGCGCGCAGGGTCCGGGCCGAGTTCTATGCCGTATCGATGGAACGCAAGATCAAACATCCCGGCGTAATTGCCATTCGCGAGAACACTCAGAAAGTGTTCGGATCGCTGAAGGCGTAGCGCGAAGGAAGCCGATCGATACGATCGAATCGCCCTCAGCGCTTCGGCTCCTCGACCAAGTGCACGATACCGGCCACCTTCTCCACCGGTACGACGAAGGTCAGACCGTGTCCTGGCATCGTCAGCTCTGCGGCGCGGACCACTTCCTCGACCACTTTGTCCACGATGTCCGCGGGAACCACCGTCAGCACGACTTCTTTTTCGGGCTCGATCTTGATCCCGAACACTCGTTGCTGTTCGTTACGCCCGATCCCGCGACCGAACAGTACCGTGCCTCCATGCGCACCCGCGTTCATCGTGGCTTCGAGGACCGAATCGCCCCACCCCTTGCGCACGATACTTACGACCAAACGTGGATTGAGCATTGCGGGAAGCTCCTATTTGCGAGTCTTCAATCTGATCAACAGCCCGAGCAGCATCAGCGACATCACCGGCGCCAATGCGATCAGCGCCACCAAACCGAAACCGTTCACGACCTGATCGCCGCCCCCGACCGCAGATGCGGCTCCCAACGCAAGCGCCAAGAGCAAAGAGTTGGCGAGCGGGCCGGTCGCGACGCCGCCTGCATCGATCGCGATCGAGACGAAATCTTTGCTGCTGAGCCACAACATGACGATCACGAGCGCGTAGCCCGGTACGAGAAAATAAAGCAGCGGAATTTCTTGACTGATCCTCACCATGCCGAGACCGACCCAGACCGCCACACCGGCGCAGATCGTGTACAGCACCAAGGATTTGGGAATGGATCCGTTGGAGGCTTCTTCCACCTGACCGGCCAGGACACGTACAGCAGGCTCGCCCCACGCAGTCACGAATCCGAGCAGCGCGCCGATTCCCGCGAACAGCCAAACATTCTCCAGCGATGCGATTGCCGCACCGATCGCACGACCGAACGGCAAGAACGCGACACCGACGCCCAAGAGAAACAGAAACAGTCCGACCGCAGCAATGAGAGTCCCTTTCAGGATGTCCGCAACCTGACGCAGCGGCAGCTTGAGGACGAATATCTGAAAGACGAGGAACACGACGATCAACGGCGTCAACGCGACGACGACGCCGCTTCCGACTGCGACAACCTGGTCCAACCATGCGGAAATCATGCGAACAGCAACCCCATCAGAAGGATCGCAATGATCGGCCCGATAGAGGCGAATCCCGCGAGTCCGAACCCGTCCGACACAGCCGAACGACCCGCCAGAACCGAGCTCACACCGATCGCAACCGCGATGATCGTCGGTCCGGAAAGCGCGCCGGTCGTCACACTGCCGCCGTCGAACGCCAAGGGCACGAATTGCGGCGGAGCAAAGACGGCAAGCACGATCATGAGCAAGAACGAGACCGCCAACAAATAGTTCATCGGCCAACCGAAGATGATGCGCG
>DATCLP010000223.1:0-8654 GCA_036563855.1 Steroidobacteraceae bacterium
AAGCAGGACGCGCGACAGCGCGGCGATTCGTTCGAACATCGTGCAATCCCCCGAACGCATGATGTGTCCCGGAATCGTACGCGCGCATCGCACGACACGGGTAGTCGGCGTTTGACAAGATCGGCGAAGAAGCGGGGTGAGGCTACAGGCTACAGGCGACAGGCTACAGTTGCTCGCTTCGCACGCTTCCCCTTACCGGCACGCTTCGCTCTCGCCGCCTTGACGTGCATGGATGCACGAATGCCGCGGACGCAGGACGCGTAGGAGCGGCCTCCCCAAGGAGAGGCAGGGTTTGCGCGCAGTGCGCGCCCAGCTGCGGCCCGTAGCCTGTCGCTCGTAGCCCCCGCAATGGCAATATGGCCGTCCGCCCGCGCCGCGCGCGGCGCCAAGAGATTCCGGAGAAGCAATGACCGTAGCGAACGACTTCGGCGATGCGGATGCGACCGATCCGAACCGTTTGGGCTGGATGGTGGGATCGCCGCCGCCGCGCGACAAATTGATTCGCTATGCAGACGGCACGTTCTACCGTTTTCCGCAATGGCGCTGGAGCTTTTCGCATTGGAGAGAGTTCTGGCCGACCGTCGTCGTGTCGCGGGGAGCTAAGCCGACTCGCGTCTTGCCGATCGAGGAGCGCGACGATCTCGACGACGTCACGTTCGTGCCGATGGACGGCACAAAACAAATGACCTGGGCCGAGTCGCTCGCGGCGAATTACACCGACGGCATTTTGATCCTGCATCGCGGACGAATCGTCTACGAGCGCTATTTCGGCGCGCTGAATCGTGAGCGGCCGCACATCCTGTTCTCCGTCACGAAGTCCTTCTTCGGCACGCTCGCTGCAATGCTCATTGCGGAAGACAAGCTCGATCGCGATGCGCTCGTTGCGAAATACATTCCGGAGCTCGAGAAGAGCGGCTTCGGCGATGCGACCGTCGGACAAGTGCTCGACATGACGACGGCAATCGACTTCACGGAGAACTACACGGCCGAAGCGCCGCCGACGATGAAGGCCTACAGTCGCGCAACCGGATTCGCAGCCCGCGGACCGGATGCGCCGCCGAGATCGATCTACTCGTTTCTCGCAACCGTCGGCAAGCAAGGCACGCACGGCGAGGCATTCACGTATCGCACGCCGAACACCGATGTCGTCGGATGGTTGATCGCGCGCGTTACAGGCAAATCGCCCGCCGCAGTGCTGAGTGAGCGAATTTGGAGCCGCATCGGCGCGGAGGACGACGGCTTTCTCGTCGTCGACGATGACGGTACGCCGCAAGTGGGTTTGAGCCTGAACTTGCGTTTGCGGGATCTAGCGCGTTTCGGCGAGCTCGTACGTTGTAACGGACGCGCCGACGACGAGCAGATCATTCCGGTCGCCGCGATCGAGGACATTCGCCGCGGCGGCAGCCAAGAAGCGTTCGCCAAATCGACATACACGCATCTGAAGGGCTGGAGCTACCGCAATCAATGGTGGATCACGCACGACGACCACGGTGCGTTCATGGCCCGCGGCATTCACGGTCAGGCGATCTACATCGATCCTGCAGCCGAAATGGTGATCGCACGCTTCGCGTCGCATCCTCTCGCAAGCAACTCGAATCTCGATCCCACGTCGCTACCCGCGTATCGGGCGATTGCGGAGCATTTGATGAGGGAAGGATAACAGGACTCGGGCCGTGGGCTTGGGAAGGAAAACCGTGCATACGCGCGCTTGCCCATGTGCCTTTCTAGCTAAAGCTGTTGGCACGCCCCACCTACAGTCCACAGCCTAAAGCCTGCAGGTGTGAGCTGGGCTCACACCTGCAAGAATTCGACCCAGTTCCCATCCGGATCCGCAACGATGCCGATGCGCACGCCGGGTCGAAGCTCTCGCTCTTTGACAGCGATCGTGTAGCCCTGAGAAGCGCAGGTTTGCAGGATTTCTGAAAGATTGCCCACAGTGATCGTCAGGTAACGAAAGCCGGTCGCACCTTGAATGCCGCCGGGCGGCGATTTTGCCGGCGTGGAGTCGAGCACAACGATCTTGATCACTGTCTCGCCGCATGCGAGCTGATGCATCGTGCCGCCGCCGGGCATCGGCATTTCGCGCAGGTATTTCAATCCAAGCGTGTCGCGATAGAACGCGAGCATTGCGGGCCCGTTCGTCGTGACGATGCCCAGATCGATTGCGGATTTTTTCAGGTCAATGGTCATTCAAGTCTCCGAATTGAATTATTCAAAGATTCGACTCCACAATCGCCTGCATCACAGCGGTGTGAAAGTCGTTCTGCACTTCTTCGACGGATTGTTGGATCATCAGCACGGCGATCAGCTCTTCTTTCGGATCGGACCACGTGATCGTGCCGAATGCGCCGGCCCAGCCGAAGCTGCCGGCGGTGCGCCAACGCGTGGCGTTGGCGGTGTCGAGCGTGACATAAACGGTGAGGCCGAAACCAAGGCCATTGTCTCGGCCGCGCAGCCCGCGAAACAAGTCTCCGACGTGATTCATCGACATGAGCTGCACGGTCTTCGGACTCAACAGCCGTTTGCCGTCGAGCACGCCGCCGTTCACGAGCATCTGTTCGAAGCGCACGTAGTCGTGCGCAGTGCTGTAAAGTCCGCCGGCGCCGGAGAAGTACGTGCGAGTGGCGAGGAAGGCAGGCGTGTTGACCTCTTGCCATGAGTCGCCGTTGCGGCGGAACAGCGGCAGCAGTCGAGCTCGTTTTTCTTCAGGGACGACGAAGAACGTGTCGCGCATGCCGAGCGGTTCGAAGATGCGGCGGCGAAGGAATTCGTCGAACGTGAGTCCCGAGGCGATTTCGACGATTCTCGCAAGCGTGTCGATGCCGGCGAGCGCGCTGTAGCTCCAGCGCGTTCCCGGCTGAAAGTCGAGCGGCGCGGCGGCGAGCTTCGGGATGTACGTTGCCAGCGTGTCGCCGGGCGCGCGAGGCACCGGATGCACGAGCTGGCCCAGCCCGCCGCTATGCAGCCCCGACGTGTGCGTCATCAAGTCCTCGATCGTGATCTCGCGATTCGCAGGAACGAGATCCACCTCCGGTCTGCCGTTGTTCGTGCGTCGTGCTTCCTGCTCGGTCATCCCCGGCTTCGGTACGGCGACCTTCATGTTCTTGAATTCGGGGATGTACTTCGAGACCGGATCGTTCAGTCGCACGCGACCTTCTTCCACGAGCATCAGGATGGCGACGCCAGTGACCGGCTTGCTCGAGGACGCCATGCGAAAAATCGCGTCCTTCGTCATCGGCGTCTTGGCGATCGGATCGCGATAGCCGTGCGCTTCGAAATGCACGACCTTGCCCCGGCGTGCGACCGCAGTGACGGCCCCCGTGATGCGGCCTCCATCGACGTGCCGTTGCATGATTTCGTTGATCCGGGCAAGGCGCTCCGACGACATCCCGACACGTTCGGGCTTCGTCGTCTTCAGACCCGCGGCGGCGACACTGCCGGCCACGAGCAGCGAGCACAGCATGATCGATAACCGAGCCGCACAGAGCGGCGCGTGCCAACGAGCAAGCATGGAATGTTCCCCCTGAGTGTTCGAGTTTGTTTCGCAAGCTTACGCGGACGGCGCGCGCCGGAGCGTCAAGCGATGCAAAGCTGCGAGGTGGAAGACTACAGGCGACAGGCTACGGGCTAGAGCAACGGCGCTGGGCGCGCAATGCCCGCCCAGCGCCTGATCGCTATCGACTATCCACAACTATCGACCAATCCTCAGCCTGCAGCTTGCGGTGAGATCGGCGCCTTCCGTAGACCGATGTACTGAAGCTCCGCGAGAACGCCGACGAACAGGGCCTGCACAATGACGAACGTCGTACCGAGCGCATTCGGTGCGACCCAATCCGTCAGCAGTAGTACGATGCTGTCGATCGTCCACACGGCGTTGAGCACGATCACTGTCCACACGCCGGCGCGGGACGGGTGTTCGCGGCTCGCGAGGTAACCGACGAACGCGGCGAACGGCAGCAAGACAATGCCTGATTCTCGCAACAAGGCCGCAGGCAACTCGAGCAAAGCGGCGAGCTGCGGTGCAAATACGAGCAGGAGCAACCCCATCGCTCCGGCAGACACCGCATCCAGCAAGAGCACGCGGCGAAGAAACGAAGAAGGACGACGGACTTGCATGATGACCTCCTTTCCGGACCGCGACCGGACGACGAAATGCGGTGAGCGGATCGTGAGGCTGCGAGGACCGGAAGGCGATTACCTCGGAGGTAATGGAGCGGCGTCGCACGCCTGCGCTATCGTCGCGGCATGAGCGCCACGATCCCTGTCGGACAACTCATTCGGGAATGGCGGCAGCGCCGCCGTTTGAGTCAATTGGATTTCGCTACGGAGGCGGAGATCTCCGCCAAGCACCTGAGTTTCATCGAGACCGGCCGCGCACAGCCGAGCCGCGACATGGTGCTGAAGCTCGCCGAGCTGCTGGACGTGCCGTTGAGGGAGCGCAACAAGCTGTTGGTCGCAGCAGGATTCGCGCCGATCTTCGAGGAGCGTTCGCTCGACGATCCGGCGTTGCAGGCAGCGCGCGCAGCCGTCGATCTCGTGCTGAAGGGACACGAGCCGTATCCCGCGCTCGCCGTCGACCGGCATTGGACGCTGCTCGCGGCGAATCGCGCGGTGCCGCTGTTTCTAACCGGCCTGCCGGAGTCGTTACTGACGCCGCCGGTCAATGTCCTGCGTTTGACTTTGCATCCGGATGGGCTCGCGCCGCGCATCGTCAATCTGGCGCAATGGCGCGCGCACCTGCTCGCACGATTGCGCCGACAGATCGACGTGTCTGCGGATCCCGCGCTCGCAACGCTTTACGAGGAGCTGGCTCAGTATCCTGCGCCCGCCGCCACTGCCCGCGAAGTGCATTCGACGAACGACGTCGTGGTGCCGTTTCAAGTTGTGATGAACGGTGCCGTGCTGAGCTTCATCAGCACGACCACTGTGTTCGGCACTCCGATCGATATCACTCTTGCGGAGTTGGCGCTCGAAACGTTCTTTCCTGCAGATGAGCAGACGGTGAGAGCGTTGAGGGAAATGGTTCGATAGAGGCTACAGGCGACAGGCTGCGGCCGCCAGTTTGGCGCGCGCAAGATTGCCTCTCCTCGGGGGCCCCAAGGGGAGGTAGTTTCCTGCACGCGCGCGGCTTCCCCTACAGCCTATAGTCTGCGGCCTATAGCCTAGTCTCTCGGCAAGCTCACCTTGCCGCGTACGCCGGAGTGTTTGATGTGCCCGCTGCCGTCGTTGCGGACGGTGAAGTTGCCGCCCACGTTGACGACTCGAATGTCGCCGGCGCCGTCGTCGTCGATCAGCACGTCCTGCTCGACGTCGTAGATCGCGATTCCGCCCGAGCTGTCGGACAAGATGTGAACGCTTCCGCGCACACCGCGGATCGTGATGTCGCCGGAGCTGTCGACAGGGATCGTCACGTTGCGCGCGACGTTCGAGATGACGATGTCGCCCGAGCTATCGCGAACGCTCACGTTTCCTTCCACGTTCGAGATGTCGATGTCGCCGGAACTGTCTTGAACGGAAACGTCGCCGCCGATGTCGCGGACCCGTTGGTCGCCTGAGCTGTCGTCGATTCGCACGGCTGCAACTCTGCGAACGTCGATGTCGCCGCTGGAGTCCGTCACTTCGAGCTCGACGGTCGTCGGTACTTCGACTTTCAGGTCGAGCGTTGCGGTTTCGAATGAAATGTCGCGTCCCGGCCGTTGCGCCGTTACATAGGCGGTGTCGCCGTCGCGTCGCACCTCGAGACGAATGGCATCGAGTACGCGTTTCGTGCTTGCACACGCTTCGCCATTCGCCCGCACGAGTTTCGCACCCGAATTTCCCGCGACGACGAGATCGCCTGCATGGACCGCGACGATGACCTTACGCACACCGGCCGCATCCACTTCGCCTGAACGCGAAGCCGTGTAGGTACAGTCGGCGAGTACCGAGTGCGAAAGCAGACCAGCCGCCGTCAATCCGATTGCACGGGATAGGAACGTCATTTGGAACTCCGCAAGCTTACCTTCTGCAAAGCGCAGCATTCCCGCTTGGACGCAGAAAAACGCGGAAGGGTTGCCTGACGGTCGCCTTCAGTCTGCGCTCGCGAGAGCCCCCTGCACGGCGAAAGCTACGATGCGCCGTTCCCACGCTTCGCGACGTGTGCGCGGTTGAGCCAAAGCCATGCGTTCGAGGTACGGGCGCAGGACGGGATCGTTGGGATTCGTGCGTGCTGCTCTATATGCGATCCGGAATTTGCCGCCAGGCTGTGCGGCGAGCTGAGCGAGGCTTCGCAAGGCCTTGCCGAGGACCAACTCTTCCGGCGTGAAATCGCTGCCGAAAGGCAATGCCGGAAAGAAGCCACGCTCGCGCCATGGCCGGAATCGTTCGGCGAGCGCTCCCGGCGTATTGTTTCGCGTGCGTTCATCGACCCGGTACTGCTTCGGCAGCTTGCCGGCGCGCTTCGCTTCCGAAACGAAGTCGTCGACGAAGCGCGCATCCATGATGTCGACGAGCGCTTCGACGACTTCGCGGTCGGTCTTGCCGCGTAGATCCGCAACGCCATACTCGGTGACGACGATGTCGCGCAGATGGCGTGGGATCGTCGTCTGCGGATGACTCCAGACAATATTCGACGTGACTGTTCCGTGTGCAGTGCGCGTGGCGCGCAGACACAGAATCGAACGTGCTTCCGGCAGCGCATGCGCCATCGCGACGAAGTTGTATTGGCCGCCCACGCCGCTCACGACGCGACCTTGCGCGATGGTGTCCGAGGCGGCCGCGCCGAGTCCGGTAACCTGCATGGTCGTATTGACGAAGCGTGCGTGGCGCCGCTGCGCGCACTTCAACTCCCATTCGTGGCCGTACAACTCGTTCACGAAGCTGATGCCGCGCATTGCGAACAAGCGGCGCTCCTGCGGAGGCAACGCGCGCAGTCCTTCGTAGAACGCGCGCGGTCCGAAAAAGAAACCTGCATCGACGAGCACGCCATCGCGTAGCCGTTCGCCGAGGCACTTGGCCGCAATGGCCGCACGCTCGTCGGACGCATTGATGCTCGCCGGAAGCTCCGTGCCGTCCGGTGCGATCAACATGCCGCGCTCGTACTCGATGTCGTCGCGAAAGATGCCGGCATCGCGCAGCTCATTGAAGTCGGCATAAGACATCCTCGCCATGCCGGAAGCGGCGAGCGCTTCGAGCGTACGCAGGCTCACGCGTTCATCGATATGGCCGTCGTCCAGCAAGCGTTGCAGGCGGGCGCTCGGATAGACACGGCGCTTCAACACGCCGGCGCGATACAAATCCAGCATGTTGTCGACGAGCATTTCGGTGCAACCGTACAGACCGCGCTCGAACGGCGCCGTACCGCCTTCGCTTTCGATCAATCGGCGATGTCTTTCCAAAACGCCGGTCGACTCCAAAATTTCCCGATAGCCGGCCGGCTGCTCGTGACGCAGCTTCAATGCATAAACGATTGCATCGCCGAGCTCGCCAATGCCCACTTGCAACGTGCCGCCATCGCGTATCAGTGCGCTGACGTGTAATGCGATCGCGTGCTCCACCTGCGGAATCGACGGATTCGGTGCGCAGAACAGCGGAAAGTCGTGCGCACGGTCGTCGACCAGGAAGTCGAAAGTTTCGGCGGCTACCAGCGCATCGCCGTACATGAATGGCAACTCAGAATGCACTTGGCCGATCAGCGCAAACGGCTCGTTCGACGCGCGCATCGCAGCGATGCGCGGCAGCAGGTCCGCCGTCATGTCGGCGTTGGAGCTCAAGCTCAACATGCCCGGCGGCGCTTCGCCCGGCGAAGGTGCGGCGACGAGTTGCGCTACGACGTTGAGACCGCGGAGAATCGCATCGCGCGCAACATGTGTGTAATTCGAGCTCAAGTAGTTCTGCTGCACATGCTCGCTGCCGAGCCAGCCGCCAGGTTCGAGATAGAACTCGACGACACGGATATTCTTTGGGAGGCGGCCTTCTTCGAGCATGCGGACGTATTCGAGCTCGGGATAGTCGCCGAAAACACGTTTGACGAAGGGTTCGAGAAAGCGTCGCTCCAGCGAGCTGCGTCCACGCGGTGTGCGTAGCGACAGGGCCGTGACGATCGTGAGGTCGATGGAGGGATCGACCGCGGCGCGACGCACGAATGCATTGACGAGGGGATTGGGCTTGCCGATGGCAACCGGCAGGCCCATCACGATGTGCTTGCCGACACGGCTCAGCGTCGCTTCGACACAGGCGTCGAGATCTGCGAAACGAAGCGGCGCTGTCGAGCTCATCGAGGCGGGCAATTCAGCTAAAGCCTGCACACCTCGGCCAGACGGCAACTCGTGCGATGCCGGGCGGGCGCTGAAGGGGGCTCACGGGTGCACATAGAACACACGGCTCCGTGACCTTCGCCACGAGCGCACTCGAAATCGCTCAACCCTTGTTCAACAGGAGCGCGAATCTGACCTTCACCTCATTTGCGACGGTTTGGGTGTCCTTCCAGTCGCCCTGGCCGACGCCGAAGTCCAATCGTTTCAGAGTTGCCGTGCCCTTGAGCCACGCGCCGCTCGGGTCCTCCGTAAACGTGAATTCGATCGGCACTTCCTTCGTCACGTCGCGCAGCGTGAGCCTGCCCGGCGCGGAATATTGTCCCTTACCCTTGTCGATGAACTTGTCCGCGACGTAACGCG
>DATCLP010000224.1:0-3263 GCA_036563855.1 Steroidobacteraceae bacterium
ATCGGGAGAAGTTCGAGCGCGTGTTGCCGATCCTGCGCAGCGTCATGGATGTGACGATGCCGGAAGCGAGCTTCTATCTTTGGCCTAACGTCGGCGACGACGAGCGCTTTACGCGCGAGCTCTACGAGCGGCAGAACGTCACGACATTACCCGGCACGTACCTGGCTAGAGACGGCGCTCAGGGCAACCCCGGCCGCGGCCACGTGCGCATCTCTCTGGTCGCATCGGTCGAGGAATGCGTCGAAGCAGCCGAACGAATCCGCGCCTATCTGAAGTCGCCCTAGCGATTCAGGCGCCCTGCCGCGTTTCCGACTCATCTAATCGAATGACGTAGGCTAGAATCGGCCCTCTTTTTCGACACGGCGAGCCACGATGACTGCTTCACTCATCGACACGATCAACGCGGCGTTCGAGCAACGCAATTCCCTGACGCCGAAGGACGCACCTCAGGACATCCGCAACGCCGTGGAGGAAGCGATCGATCTGCTCGACTCCGGCAAAGCGCGCGTGGCGGAAAAGGTCGACGGACACTGGCGCGTCAACGAGTGGCTCAAGAAGGCCGTTCTGCTCTTCTTCCGGCTCAACGACAATCGACGGATCGATGCGGGCTATACGCGCTTCTTCGACAAGGTGCCGTTGAAGCACGCCGACTACGACGAGGAGAAGTTCCGTGCCGACGGCGTGCGCGTCGTGCCGCATGCGATCGTTCGCCGCGGCGCTTACGTCGCGCCGAATGCCGTGCTCATGCCGTCGTACGTGAATATTGGCGCCTACGTCGGCGAAGGGACGATGGTCGATACGTGGGCGACGGTCGGCTCATGCGCGCAGATCGGACGCAACGTTCATTTGTCGGGCGGCGTCGGCATCGGCGGCGTGCTCGAGCCCTTGCAGGCGAGCCCGACGATCATCGAAGACAATTGCTTCATCGGTGCCCGCTCCGAGATCGTCGAAGGCGTCGTGATCGAGGAAGGCTCTGTCATCTCGATGGGCGTGTTCATCGGCGCCAGCACCCGCATCTACGATCGCGAGACCGGCGTCATCCTGCACGGCCGCGTACCTGCGGGTTCGGTCGTCGTTCCCGGGTCGCTGCCCTCGTCGGACGGCCGCTATAGCCTCAACTGTGCGGTGATCGTGAAAAAGGTCACGGCGCAAACGCGTGCCAAGACGAGCATCAACGAGTTGTTGCGTGAGTAATGGACGAGAGCGTCGTGGCGCAACCACGACCACCCGACATCAGCCGTAGCGGCCCGTAATGTAGTCTTCGGTCGCCTTCTTGCTCGGGTTCGTGAAAATCTTTGCGGCCTCGTCGAACTCGATGATTTCGCCGAGATACATGAACGCCGTGTAATCGGACACGCGCGCAGCCTGCTGCATGTTGTGCGTCACGATCAGAACCGTCACCTGGTCCCGCAACGTCGAGATGAGCTCCTCGATCTTCGCGGTCGCGATCGGATCGAGCGCAGAAGTCGGTTCGTCGAACAACAGGATCTCGGGCGTCGTTGCAAGCGCTCGCGCTATGCAAAGGCGCTGCATCTGACCGCCGGACAGCGCGAGCGCGGAATCGTCCAAGCGATCCTTGACTTCATCCCACAGCGCCGCGCCGCGCAGCGCCTTCTCCACCTCCTCCGCGAGCGTCGCACGGCTTCTCACGCCGCGCAGTCGCAACCCATACGCGACGTTCTCGAAGATCGATTTGGGGAACGGGTTCGGCTTTTGGAAAACCATGCCGATCCGCATGCGCACTTCGATCGGATCGACGCCGGGTCCGACCAGGTTCAGCTTGTCGGGATACAGCGTGATGCTGCCCTCGTAGCGCGTATTCGGTTGTAAATCGTGCATGCGGTTGAAACACCGCAAGAACGTGCTCTTGCCGCAGCCCGAAGGACCGATGAGCGCAGTGACTTGCTTGTCGGCAATCGGAATCGTCAGATTCTTGAGCGCGCGGTGCTCGCCGTAATAGAAGTTCAAATTCTCGACGGCGGCTTTGACGCTCAGCGGCTTGACCTTCCGCGTGTCGTCGACCGTGATCGAGATTCGCGGACCGCCCGCCGCCTGACCGACCGCGGCTGTGCTTTGCGCGTCTGTATCCTGCAACGACTTCTCCTGCGAGTGGCGAGAGGATGGAGCTGGCGTCATCACCATAATCGTATCCAAATCTCACGCCACGCGCGTGAGTCCGGCGCTCAACCTAGAATTTTTCAGGAGACACATCGTTCCGACCATCGGGCCCGAAATCGCCATCGGCCACGCCTCACCAATTGATCTTCTTGCGGTATCGATAGCGGATCCAAATCGCGATCCCGTTCATGAGGAGCGTCATTCCGAGCAAGATTGCGCCGGCTGCGGCGGCATTGGCCTGGAACTCGGGGTCCGGGCGCGACACCCAGTTGAACATCTGAATCGGCATCGCCGTGAACGGATCCTTGAGCCATTCGAAGGACACGAAAGGAAACTCCCCCTTGATCGGGGACTGCGGCAGAAATGCGATGAAACTCAGCGCACCGATCGTAATGATCGGCGCCGTCTCGCCGATCGCGCGCGAGAGCCCCAGGATCATGCCGGTCAGAATGCCGCCCGTCGAATACGGCAGCACGTGGTCCTTCGTCACCTCCCAGCGTGTCGCACCCAGCCCGTAAGCCGCTTCGCGAATCGCCTTGGGAACGGCACGAATCGCTTCGCGCGTAGCCACGATCACGATCGGTAGGATCAACAGCGCCAGAGTGAGTCCGGCCGCTGCGATACTTTGACCCAGATCGAACTGATAGACGAACAAGCCGAGCGCCAGGAGCCCGTAGACGATCGACGGGACGCCGGCAAGATTCGTCACATTGATTTCGATGATCGCGGTAAACCAGTTCTTCGGCGCGTACTCTTCCAAGTAGATCGCCGCGGCCACACCGACAGGCACGGCACAAATGGCCGTGACGAGCATGATGAGCGATGTCCCCACCCACGCCGCCAGGATGCCAGCACGCTCAGGCTTGCGCGAGGCGAAGCTCGTGAAAAAGTCCCAGCCGAAGCGCGGCGCGCCATCGCGAATCAGATCGATGAACAACACCGCGAGGATCGCCAGGCACGCCAGCATGACGATCAAGCCGACGATGACGAAGAGCTGATCGATCAGCTTGCGGCGGGAGAGATCCTGCCGAAGCGCCTCGAAGTTCCGATACGGCGCAGCCGATGTGCTCATCAGTAGGCCTCCCGGAAGCGACGCGTCAAAGAGAACCCGATGACGTTGAAGACCAACGTGATCGCCATGAGCA
>DATCLP010000225.1:0-4026 GCA_036563855.1 Steroidobacteraceae bacterium
CCTGCACAACCTGCCGTTCTACGGGCTTGCGGTCATTTGCGCGGACGATCCGGAGGCTTATGGATTGTTGCCGCGAATCTCGCGCCCTGTGGTGACGTACGGCATCGAGCGTGAGGCGGACGTTCGTGCCGTGAACATCGAGCGCGAAGGGTTGAAGACGCGTTTCGACGTACTGCGCGCCGGCCGTCCGCCGTTGCCGATCACGCTGAATCGTCCCGGCACGCACAACGTGCTCAATGCGCTTGCGGCGATCGCCGTCGCGACCGAGCTCGAGGTTTCCGATAGCGCTATCGAGAGCGCGCTCGCGCGCTTTGCCGGCATCGACCGTCGCTTGCAACAGAACGGCGACGTCGAGACGCCGAACGGTCGCGTCACGCTGGTCGACGACTACGGCCATCACCCGAGGGAGATTGCGGCGACGTTGGACGCGATTCGCCAGGGCTGGCCAGGTCGTCGCATCGTGCTCGTATTTCAACCGCATCGTTACACGCGCACGCGCGACTTGTTGGACGACTTCGCGAACGTGCTCGCGGGCGTCGATGCGTTGATCGTGACGGAAGTGTACGCCGCCGGCGAAACGCCCATCTCGGGTGCCGACGGCAAAGCGATCTGCCGTGCGGTGCGCTCGCACGGGCGTGTCGAACCGGTGTTCGTCGAAAAAGTCGACCAGGTGCCGGATGCGCTGCTTCGCATCGTTCGCGACGGCGATCTGGTCGTGACGATGGGGGCCGGCAACATCGGCGCGGTGGCGGCCCAGCTGCCGAAGACGTTGAGGGCGGGCTCATGATGGCGCTCGCACTTCCGCCGGATTTCGCTTCGCGCGTGACTCGCAACGAGCCGATGTCGCGCCACACGTCCTGGCATGTCGGAGGACCGGCGGACATTTTCTTCACGCCGCGCGATGCGGCGGATGTCTGCGCTTTCCTTTCGCAGCTCGATCCTTCGACGCCAGTGATGTGGATCGGTCTCGGCAGCAACCTGCTCGTTCGCGACGGCGGTATTCGCGGTGTCGTGATCGACACCCACGGCGTATTCGGCGAGCTCGAACGGCTCTCGGCGACCGATGTATGGTGCGGCGCCGGTGTGGCGTGCGCAAAGCTCGCAAAGCAGTGCGTGAAATGGGGACTTGGGCCTGCGGAGTTCTTTGCGGGCATTCCAGGCACGCTCGGCGGCGCATTGGCGATGAACGCAGGCGCCTTCGGCGGCGAGACATGGAATCACGTCGTGAAGGTTGCGACCGTGGATCGTTTCGGCGCACGTCATGAGCGCACCAAAGATGAGTACACCGTCGGTTATCGGCACGTGAGCGGACCGCCGAACGAATGGTTCTTGGGCGCGCAACTTCATTTCGAAGAGCGTCCGGCCGCGAGCACCGAAGACATTCGCGCACTACTTGCCCGCCGCAAAGCGACGCAACCGATCGGCGAATGGTCGTGCGGCTCCGTGTTCACGAATCCTCCGGGCGATCACGCTGCGCGCTTGATCGAAACCGCTGGTCTCAAAGGCACGCGCATCGGCGGCGCTCGTGTCTCGGAAATGCACGCGAACTTCATCGTGAACGACGGCACGGCAACGGCCGCCGATATCGAGCAGCTCATTCGCCACGTGCAGCAAGTCGTTCGCGAACGCCACGGAGTGGAGTTGCAGACGGAAGTGCGGATTGTAGGAGAGACCATATGAAGGCTGCAGGCTGCAGGCTGCAGGCTGTAGGTCGTGCGTTCGCAACGCGAACGCAGAGCGCGCGCACGCATGCTTCTACCTTCAGCCTTCAGCCTTCGGTCTTCAGTTCGCAAAGCGCGACGGCCGTCGCGCGGCTACAGGCGACAGGCTACAGGCGACAGGTGGGGCGCGCAGTGCGCGCTCTTCCTTCAGCCTTCAGCCTTCAGCCTTCAGCCTTTAGGTGCCGAAGCGCGACGAGAGTCGCGCCTTTGACTACAGCCTACAGCCTACAGCCTACAGTCTCGGCTTCAGCCGCTGGGGGTGGCTCATGAGCCGAATCACCAACCCCGCCGACTTCGGTCGCGTCGCGGTGCTCATGGGCGGCACTTCTTCCGAGCGGGAGATCTCGCTCGATTCCGGGCGCAACGTGCTCGAAGCGCTATTGCGCAAAGGCGTCGATGCGTATGCGGTCGACGGTATTCCTGCGTTGAGGGAAGAGCTGATCGCGAAGCGCGTGACGCGCGTGTTCAACATTCTTCACGGTCATCACGGCGGCGGCGAGGACGGTGTCGTGCAAGGACTGCTCGAAGCATTCGGTGTTCCGTACACGGGTTCGGACGTGCTCGGGTCGGCGCTGTCGATGGACAAGATCCGCACGAAGCAAGTGTGGTTGTCGCTCGGATTGCCGACGCCGCGTTACGTGCGGCTTTCGCCTCGAGGCGATGTTCGCGCAGCGGCGCAACAGCTCGGATTGCCGGTCATCGTCAAGCCCGCGTGCGAAGGCTCGAGCGTCGGTATCTCGCGTGTGTTCTCCGAAAGCGATCTGCCGAACGCCGTTGCGCTTGCGAGCCGCTATGAAGGCGAGCTGCTGATGGAGCAGCTCATCGAAGGCGAGGAATACACCGTCGGCATTCTGGGCGAAGAAGCGCTGCCGACGATTCGCATCGTGCCGTCGGGCGAGTACTACGACTATCACGCGAAGTACGTCGCCGAGGACACGCAATACATCTGTCCGGGTTTGCACGGCGAAGCCGAAACGGAAATGCGTGCGTTGGCGCTCGAAGCGTTTCGCGCCGTCGGATGCAGCGGTTGGGGGCGCGTCGATCTGATGCGCGATCGCGGCGGGACGAACTACCTGCTCGAAGTGAACACCGCACCCGGCATGACCAGTCACTCGCTCGTGCCGAAGGCTGCGCGCGCGCTCGGTATCGAATTCGATGACCTTGTGTGGCGTGTGCTCGAAACGAGCTTCGATCGCGAGGGTGGATCGTGATGTTCGGTCGCAGCAGCAAACGCAATCGTCGTAAGAACGAAGGCGGCGCGCTGCGCAAGTTGTCGCAGCGTTTCGCGGCGGCGCTCGCGCACAGCGCGCAATCCATCATTTCGTGGTGCGTGCTGCTCGGGCTCGTGCTCGTTTCCGTCTGGATCGTGACGTGGATGCTGGATCGTCCGATCGCGGTCGTGGAAGTCGGCGGCCAGTTCCAGCGTGTCGCACCCGTGCAGATCGAAGAAGCGGTCGCGCCATTTCGCGGTGCCGGTTTCTTGTCCGTCGATCTCGAAGCGATGCAATCCGCTTTGGAAAAGCTCGCGTGGGTCGATCGAGCGCGCGTCGAACGCAAGTGGCCGAACGGCGTGCGCGTGGTGATTACCGAGCACGTGCCCGCAGCACGGTGGGGTGCCGACGGTCTGATGAATACGCGAGGCGAGCTGTTCTTGCGCAGCGCTCGGCACATTCCGCCTGAGCTGCCGGTGCTCATCGGACCCGAGGGGACGCAGGCACAAGTCGCAAGGCTCTATCTCGACACGTATCCGCGGCTCCTTGCCGTCGGTATGCGCTTGACGCGCGTCGAGCTCGATGCGCGCGGCGCATGGGAGCTCACCGTCGACAACAACATCGTCGTGCGGCTCGGCCGGCAGGACGTGCAAGAGCGTCTCGAGAGATTCATTCGTGTTGCGAGCCCGATGGTCGCGGCCCGCAGCAACGAGATCAGCTACGTCGACCTGCGCTACAGCAACGGTTTCTCGGTCGGCTGGAATCAGCCTCCCGCGCGAGTCGCTCGCGACAACGGAGATAACACCCCAGATGCCTAGAAAAAGTGATCGAAATCTGATCGTAGGTCTGGACATCGGCACGTCGAAAGTCGTGGCGATCGTCGGCGAGCTCACGCCCGATGGCGGCATCGAGGTCGCCGGCCTCGGCTCTCACCCGTCGCGAGGACTCAAGCGCGGCGTAGTCGTCAACATCGAATCGACCGTGCAATCGATTCAACGCGCCGTGGAAGAGGCCGAGCTGATGGCGGGCTGCGAGATCCATTCGGTGTATGCGGGCATTGCAGGAAGCCATGTTCGGAGCCTGAACTCGCACGG
>DATCLP010000226.1:0-6206 GCA_036563855.1 Steroidobacteraceae bacterium
TCGCCTGATGTTCCAAGAAGCGCTCGGCAAGCCGACGACGATCCGTCTTGTCGTCGGGCCCTAGCGGGATACCGAACTGCTCCAGAACCTGGAGCAGGAAGTCGCGCGCGGAAATGTGTTCGCGGCTAACCGCTGCGGCGACGACCCGCTCGTCCAGCTCGGCGAGGAACCTGGAGATCAACAGGCTCTTGCCGCAGCCTTGGGGAGCGGTAATGACGCCGAGCCGCGCACCGCTCCAGAGCGTACGGCCCAAAAACTCGATTGCGCGCAGGTGTTGGTCGCTGGGGAAGAAGAAGCTTGCGTCGTCGTCCGGACCGAAAGGGTTGCCGCTCAAGCCCAACGTGGCGGTCCAAGGATCGGATAACGCGGTTGAAGTCATCGCCGCAAGCGTTTGTCATCGAATCGAAGCGTCGAGAGCACGCCGCCGTACGTCCCGCCTCGGCCGGCGCGCCCACATCCCGGCAGCAGCCCTGCCGAGTCCCTTCCAAATCCCCGATAAGGCGTGTCAGCAAATCCGACAATAAGCTGTGCGGGTTGTCCGCACAAGTCGATGAATCGCGACGCGCTCGCAGCAATGTTGGGAATGGTGGGTCGGGTGGGAATCGAACCCACGACCAATGGATTAAAAGTCCAGTGCTCTGCCAACTGAGCTACCGACCCACTGGAGAAAAGCGGCTGGCAGTTCGCGAGCCCGGCCCAGCCGCAGGCTGGTGCAGCGGGTCGCCAAGTGCTAGGGCGTTTCGAGGGGCGCGCATGATACCGAAACTGTCGGCGCAGTTCACCGGAAGTATCGCGTCGGATCCGGCACGCCGGCAGCCGCAAACCCCTCGCGCCTCAGACGACATGCGTCGCAGCGCCCGCACGCACGGCCGTCGTCATCAGCCTGGTAGCACGAGACGGTCAATCCGTAGTCGACGCCTAGCTCGACGCCGCGCCGAATGATCTGGGCCTTCGTGAGGTCGACGAGCGGCGCCACGATCCGAAACGCCATGGTGCCCTCGACGGCGGCCTTCGTCGCCAGATTTGCCACCTTCTCGAACGCTTCGATGAACGCCGGCCGGCAGTCCGGGTAGCCCGAATAATCGACCGCATTCACGCCGATATGAATCTCACCGGCGCCGAGCACTTCGGCCCACCCGAGCGCCAGCGCGAGCATGACGGTGTTACGCGCCGGCACGTACGTGACCGGAATGCCGATCTGCGGTGCCTCGGGCACCTCGATCGAAGGATCGGTCAAGGCGGACCCGCCGATCCCGCCCAAATCGATGCGCATCGTTCGATGCTCGACCGCCCCGAGGCTGCGCGCGATTCGTTCGGCGGCACGCAGCTCGGTGTGGTGACGCTGACCGTAGTCGACGCTGAGCGCATAACACTCGAGCCCCGCATGCCTTGCGATCGCGAGCGTCGTCGCAGAGTCGAGCCCGCCCGAAACCAACACTACTGCTCGCTTCGTCATGCCGATCAGCGTCCCGGAACATCGCCCCATAAGAGTTTGTGCAACTGGATTTGCAGGCGTACGGGCAGACGCGCCTCCAGAATCCATTCCGCCAACGCCGACGGAGCCACTTGTTCGTAGCTGGGGCTGAACAAAACGGTGCAACGTCGTGCGAGATCGTGCGTGCGCACGAACTCTCTCGACCACTCGAAATCCTCGCGACTGCAGATGACGAACTTCAATTGGTCCGTGGGCCGCAGTACCTCGAGATTCGCGAGACGGTTGCGCGCCGCCTCTCCGCTTTCGGGCGTCTTGATGTCGATGACGCGTGCGACCCGCTCGTCGACGCTCGAGATATCCATTGCCCCACTCGTCTCGAGCGATACGGTGAATCCGGCGTCGCACAAACGCTGCAGGAGATCGAGGCAATGCTTTTGCGCCAGCGGCTCTCCGCCGGTCACGCACACGTGCGCCACACCGAATTTCGTGACGCGCTCAATGACCTCATCGAGCGCAAGCCATTCGCCGCCGTAAAAGGCGTATTGCGTGTCGCAATAGCGGCAACGCAGCGGGCATCCGGTCAATCGAACGAACACCGTTGGCCAGCCGACATGATCGGCTTCGCCCTGAATCGAGAGGAAGATTTCCGTGATCTTGACACGAGGAGCCGAAGCGGCGGGCTCACCGGCCGGGCTCGCGAGCGGAGCACTCATCAACCATGCGAGGGTTTGAGCAGCGCATCGAAATAGGCTTCGTCGCGCTGCCTAATGCCCCTCGCCCTCCATCTTTGCGAGTCGCTGACTCGCCAGCCGCGCTGCTGTCGTGTCTCCGTATTGCTGCACGACTTGATTCAAGGCGGCCCGAGCTTCCGCCCAGTTCTTGAGCTCGTAATTGCAGTAACCGATCTTCAAGAGCGCATCCGGCATCTTGCGCGAGGCGGGATACCGCTCCACGACGGTGCGGAAGCTCTTCAAAGCCTCGCCATATTGGCGAGTGACGTAGTATGACTCCCCGAGCCAATACCACGCGTTGTCGGACAAGCTGCTGTCCGGAAAGGTCGCGATGAACTGCTTGAACGCGGCCGTCGCTTCGGAGTACTTGCCTTCCTTCAGCAAATCGAAGGCTGCCTGGTAATTCGCCCGGTCGTCGCCCTGCGGAATAGGCAAAGCACCTCCGCTCCCGCCGCGGCTCGAGGCCGTCGGAACGGCGCCTGCTTCGAGCGCCGAGACACGCCGATCGACATCGGTGTATTGCTCGCGAAGCTGATCCTGCGTGCGATTCACATGATGTTGGAGTTCTTCGAGTTGTCCGCGCAGCGTGCGAATCTCGTTCTGCGACGCCTCGATTCGCTGCGACAGGTCGAGCAAACTCTGGTTTGCGAGCACGCGCTCGATGCGCAGGAGCCGCCCATCGAGCTCCGTCAGCTTCTGGACGACCGGATCCTGCTCCGGTGCCGTTGCGCACCCTGCAAGCACGGCGCACACGGCAAGACCGATGATTGAGCGCATGAGCATCACCTTACTTCAGTCGATCAACGCCCGTACACGAACTCCACTCGGCGGTTGCGCGAATAGGCGGTCTCGTCGCTGCCCATCACTGCAGGACGTTCCTCGCCATAGCTCACCGTCGTGATTTGCGTGTCTGCGACGCCTTGCAGCATCAACGCACGGCGTACAGCCTGCGCACGGCGTTCGCCGAGTCCGATGTTGTACTCGCGCGAGCCGCGTTCGTCCGTGTGTCCTTCGAGTCGAACCCTGCGCGAAGAATTACCATTCAGGTATCGCGCATGGGCGGCGATGACCGGCACGTACTCGGATTTGATCTCCGCACGGTCGTAGTCGAAGTAGACGACCATGCCCGTCTGCTTGAGCTGTTCCAGCTCGCGTTGCTCGGCGCTGAGTGCGGAGCTGGAGACGTCCGTGCTCGTCGTGCCGCTCGTCGTCGTGCTCGACTCGGTCGGGGCTGCACCTGCGTCGGGCAGCGTCTGTGGCTTTTTCGGACAACCGGTCAGAACCGCGCTCATCGCCAAGACGCTGAAAACCATTGCCAACCGCTGCAATTCGCGCATTCGTTCGTCTCCTTAAGCGACCCCTGGGCTGCAGATGGTGCGATCGTGCGACACGGACGTCAGATCGCGGAAAATCGCCGAAAATTCTGCCACAAGCGTAAGAGTGCGACCATTGGCGTTCGTTGTCGTTCCGCTATTTGGTCGGGAACGGTCCCCAAACGGGCTCGCGCACGTCGCCGCTCGTCGCCGCGAGCGTCTGTTGCACTCTGCCGTCGATCGACACCGTCGCGAGCACTCCGCGACCCCTGTCCTGCGTGGCGTAAATGAGCGTCGCTCCGTTGGGTGCGAAGCTCGGACTTTCATCCTGTCGACCCTGCGTCAAGACGTGTACGGCTTTCGACGCAAGGTCCACGGTGGCGATGCGGAAATTACCTCGATCCAAATACACCACTGCGAGCAGTTTGCCGTCAGGCGAGATGCGCGGACGCGCGTTGTAGCTGCCTTCGAACGTCACGCGCCGCGGAGTGCGCGGATTGCTCACGTCGATCTCGTAGATTTGCGGCCCGCCCGCCCGATCGGAGTTGAAGTACAGCTTGCGCCCATCGAGCGACCACGCCGGTTCCGTATCGATGCCCGGATCGAACGTCATGCGCGTGAGCATTTGGCTCGCGAGATCGAGCGTGTACACGTCCACATCGCCGTCTCTGCGCGACAGGGTGAGCGCGAGCATCTTGCCGTCCGGCGACCATGCCGGTGCGCCATTGATGCCGGCGCGCGCGGACACTCGGCGGCGCTCGCCGGTGCTGAGCGTCTGCACATAGATCTCGGAGACTTTGTTCTCGAACGAGACGTACGCGATGCTCTCGCCGTCCGGCGACCACGCCGGCGACATGATGGGATCGCTCGAACGCGTCACGACGTGTTGGTTCTCTCCGTCCGCATCGGCGACGATGAGCTTGTATTCCTGCTTCGGCGGAGTTCCTTCCACCGCGATGAAAGCGATACGTGTGGAGAACGCTCCACGAATGCCCGTGATCTGCTCGAAAATGATGTCCGCGATCCGGTGCGATAACGCGCGGAGCCCTTTCGTCGTGGCCGTTAGTCGTTGTCCGGCGAGCCGCTGTCCGTTGAGCACGTTGTAGAGCTCGAACTGCGCGGCGTAACGATCGGGTCCGTCCGGCATCAGCTTGCCGACGGCAATGAAGTCGGCTTTGAGGTAGCGCCAATCCTGGAAGCGGATCTCCTCGCCTGTCGTCGGGCGGTCGATCATCGACTTGCGATCGAGCGGCGCGAAGCGCCCGGAGCGATAGAGGTCCGCCGCCACGACTTCCGCAACGTCGAATGGCGGAGCCCCGGCCGCCTCCCACCCGAACGGCACGATCGCAATCGGCACGGCGTTTTCCCGACCGCGCGTGATTTCGATCACGAGCTGCGCGCGCACCCCGGTGCTGATCAGGACCAAGATCGCCAGCGCAATACAACGGCTCGCTATCACACTCATCTTCGTCTCCATCGGGTCAATCGGCCGGCCTGAAGATAAAGCGCAAATTGCGCTCGAACAAACGCATGTCGGGCGGCAGCGGCAACGGCGACGCCTTTTGCACGGCAATTTCGATCGATTGCCGTACCGCCTGATCGCCGTTGCATCGCCCGACCTGCACGCTCAGCACGGTGCCGTTCGGCGATTGCGTCACGCTCACCTCGCATTCGATGCCCGGCCGTGCCGAAGGCGGGCGAATCCACCGACGCTCGACATGCTGCTGGATCATCGCGACATATTGATTCATCGCGCCAGATGCCTGCGCCCGCATCAACTCTTCTTCCGCCGCGAGCTGCTCCCGTAACGCGCGCTCGCGCGCTTCGTTTTCCGCCGCAATGCGCCGCCGCTCGGCTTCCTCGCGCTCGCGTTGCTTGCGTTGGATCTCTTCGATGCGCTTGCGCTCGGCTTCGAGCTTCGCCTGCCGTTCCGCCTCCTCGCGCTTGCGTTGCTCTTCGGCTGCCTTCTCTCTCGCGATGCGCTCCTGCTCGGCCCGCTCGCGCTCGATCCGCAGCCGTTCTTGTTCCTGTCGTTTCAGGGCCTCCTGCCGTTCCTGCTCTGCTTTGAGCTCCTGCTCGCGCTTGGCGGCTTCTTCGCGTTGGCGCCGCTCTTCGGCGGCGCGCGCCTCGGCTTCCCGTCGAGCGCGTTCGCGCTCCAATTCCTGCTGCCGGTTCGGCACCATCTTGGCGAGCTGATTGGCGTCGATGACGACAGCCTGGATGGCGAGCGTCGGAGGAGGTGTTTCACGACGCATCGCGTGTGTTGCAAGCACGAACGCACCGGCAATGAACACGTGCAGCAGCGCTGCGCCGAACAAATACGGCCAATGATCCTTGAGCCAATTTGAGTGCGGCGCGGCGGGCATCGACCTGCGAAGCTCAGCGTCTCTCTCGCGCGCGCCGGGCCGTCACCGGGTCTGTGATGAAACCAACTTTCTCCGCTCCGGCTTGTTGTAGGAGCACCATGCCCGCGACGACCGTTCCATAAGGCACGCTCTGATCTGCCTTGACCAGCACCGGCGTCTTCGGTTCCCGGCTCAGCACGGTCGAGACCCGTTCGATGACGGTATCCTCATCGAGCGGCGAGTTTTCGTCGGCACCGATGTTCAAGTAGTAGCGTCCTGCCGCATCGACGCTGAGGATGAGCGGTTGCGTTTCCGTCAGCTCTTTGGATAGCGGCTCCGCGCCCGCCTTCGGCAGATCGACCTGGATTCCTTGGGTCAGGAG
>DATCLP010000227.1:0-2890 GCA_036563855.1 Steroidobacteraceae bacterium
CAAGAACGAGCTCGAGCGAGCTGGATTCTCAGAGCGCGAAGTGGACCGGGCGCTCGATTGGTTGGAGCAGCTTGCGGCGGATCCCAACCGCATGGGCACTGCGCCGACCTCCAAAGCAATTCGGATTTTCAACGCCCGCGAACTGGCGCGCTTGGATACGGATTGCCGCGGCTTCATCTTGTACCTCGAGAACATCGGGATCTTGAACGCCGCGCAACGCGAGCTTGCGATCGATCGGTTGCTTGCGCTCGATGCCGCACACATCGACATCGAGCAGGTCAAGTGGGTGGTATTGATGGTGCTGTTCAGTCAGCCGGGCCAGGAAAGCGCTTATTTGCGCATGGAAGACCTGGTCTTCGAGAATCGAATGGACATTGTGCACTGAACGCGGGTAGACATATAGACGTGATGCACCGCGGACCGCCGCGGTTTCTTTTTTATGTAGAGGGCCCACCGTCGACGCCGTCTCGCCGCAGCGAGGCGGCGGAACTCGGATGAAGCCGTTTGTTATGGAGCAGAAGAACCTCGTCATCGTCGAATCGCCGGCCAAGGCGAAAACGATCAAGAAATATCTCGGGAAGAACTTCGAGGTACTCGCTTCCTATGGCCACGTGCGCGATCTCGTTCCGAAGGAAGGTGCGGTCGACCCGCAGAACAACTTCGCGATGCGGTATCAAGTCATCGAGAAGAACGAGAAGCACGTGCAGGCGATTGCGCGCGCGCTGAAGAAAGCTCAGGCGCTGTATCTTGCGACCGACCCTGACCGCGAAGGCGAAGCGATTTCCTGGCACCTCACCGAGCTCTTGAAGGAGCTGAATGCGCTCGACGACAAGGACGTGCATCGCGTCGTCTTCTACGAGATCACGCGCAACGCCATCCGCGAGGCGATCCAGAATCCGCGCGATATTTCGCTCGATCTCGTGAACGCGCAGCAGGCGCGCCGCGCGCTCGACTATCTCGTCGGCTTCAATCTTTCGCCGCTCCTTTGGAAGAAGGCGGGGCTGCCCGGCGCATCGGCGGGCCGCGTGCAGAGTCCGGCCCTACGCATGATCTGCGAGCGCGAGGAAGAGATTGCGCGCTTCGTACCGCGCGAGTACTGGACGATCGATGCGGATGCCGAAAAGGCTGCGCAAACGTTCCCGGCGCGGTTGATCGAATATCGCGGCGACAAGGTCGAGCAGTTCACCGTCACGAACGAAACGCAAGCGAACGAAGTTCGGCAAGCAATCGAACAGGCCGCGCAAGGCAAGCTCGTCGTCGTCAACATCGACCGCAAGCAGCGTAAGCGCAACCCTTCTCCGCCGTTCACGACCTCGACGCTGCAACAAGAAGCCGCACGCAAGCTCGGCTTCGGTGCGCAACGCACGATGCGCATCGCGCAGCAGCTCTACGAAGGCGTCGACTTCGGCGAGGGCGCCGTCGGTCTCATCACGTACATGCGTACCGACTCGGTGAATCTCGCGGCCGAAGCCGTACAGGAAATGCGTCAAGTCATCGAACGGATGTTCGGCAAGGATGCATTGCCCGAATCGCCGCGCGTGTACAAGACGAAATCGAAGAATGCGCAGGAAGCGCACGAAGCGATCCGTCCGACGTCCGCCTCGATCACGCCGGAACAGCTCGAAGGCAAGATCGATCCGGACCAATGGAAGCTCTACACGTTGATCTGGAAGCGTGCGCTCGCCAGCCAGATGGAGCCCGCGGTGTACGACACGATCGCGGTCGACCTCGTGCCGGGCGAGAAAGCCGCGCGCGAAGGTGCAGTGGCGGTGCTGCGCGCTAACGGCTCGACGCTCGTGAAACCGGGTTACATCGCCGTCTACAAGGAAGGTCAGGACGATGCGCCCGAAGACGAGAACGATCGCATCCTGCCGGCGATGGACGTCGGCGATACGCTGCGTCTCGTTGCGATTCGTCCCGAACAGCACTTCACCGAGCCGCCGCCGCGCTACTCTGAAGCGAGCCTCGTGAAGGCGCTCGAGGAGTACGGCATCGGCCGTCCCTCGACGTACGCCACCATCATTCAGACGCTCATCGGCAAGAAATACTGCGAGCTCGTCAATCGCCGCTTCGTGCCGACCGACTTGGGCAAGATCGTCAACAAGTTCCTGACACGCAACTTCGAGCACTACGTCGATTACGGCTTCACTGCGAAGATGGAAGACGATCTCGACGAGATTGCCGACGGCAGGGAGGAATGGATTCCGGTGCTCGATCGGTTCTGGAAGGAGTTCAAGAACCAAGTCGAATACGTCGACAAGAACATCACTCGCGACGATATTTCCGAAGCGCGCGAGCTGGGTGTCGATCCTGTTTCAGGACGGCCGATCTCGGTGCGCTACGGCAAGTACGGACCGTTCGTGCAAGCCGGCACGAAGGACGACAAGGAAAAACCGAAGTTTGCGAGCTTGCGCCCGCATCAGCGCATGGACACGATCACGCTCGAAGAGGCACTCGAGCTGTTCAAGCTGCCGCGCACGCTCGGTCACATGCCGACCGGCGAGCCGATCAAGGTCGCGATCGGTCGGTTCGGCCCGTATATTCAATATGGGCCCAAGAAGTTCGTTTCCATCAAGGACGACGATCCTTACGAAATCGATCTGCCGCGCGCGATGGAGCTCATTCGTGCAAAGGAAGAGCTCGACGCCAATCGCATCATTCTCGATTTCCCGGAAGCCGGCATACAGGTCTTGAACGGACGCTTCGGTCCGTACGTCACGGATCGCGTGAAGAACGCGAAGATTCCGAAAGAACGGGATCCGAAGACGCTCACGCTCGAGGAATGCCGCGAGCTGTTGGCGGCGGCACCGGTGCGCCGCGGGCGTTTCGGCGCAAAGACGCCGGCGAAACAGGCTGCCAAGGAAGCATCGGAAGTAAAGCAACCTCAGGC
>DATCLP010000228.1:0-4838 GCA_036563855.1 Steroidobacteraceae bacterium
GACAGGGGGAAGCCGAAAGCCTTTTCGGACATGAAATACCTGGCCGCCGTACTGCTCATCCTGTTGGCGCTCCTGCAGTACCGACTTTGGTTCGGCGACGGCGGCATGCGCGAAGTGCAGCGGCTGCGAGCTGAGATCGCGCGCCAGAAGGCGGAGAACGAGACGCTTCGCGAGCGCAATCGCACGCTTGCGGCCGAGGTGCAGGACTTGAAGAAGGGGACGACGGCGATCGAGGAGCGTGCCCGAACGGATCTCGGCATGATCGGTCCGCGCGAGACGTTCTTCCAAGTCGTCACGCCGCGCGATGCGCCCAAGTCTGACGGCGAGCAGAACGCAGAGCGCGTCGCGCAAGGACGCAGCGCGGGCGAATAGCCTCATCGTATGCCTGCGATCCCGGAGTTCTGGGTCGTCGTACCGGCAGCAGGCGGCGGCCGTCGTATGGGCATGAGCGTGCCGAAACAATACCTCCCGGTGTGCGGCCGCGCCGTGATCGAGCACGCTCTACAGCCGTTTCTCGCGCGCTCTGAGTGTCGAGGCATCGTCGTAGCGATCGCAAGCGACGACCGGCACTGGCGCGAGCTCAATGTTGCGAAGGAAGCGCGCGTCCGCACGGTGATCGGCGGTCCTGAGCGAATCGATTCCGTTCGAGCGGGCGTGCAGGCGCTACCAGCCCAAGCAGGGGACTGGGTGCTCGTGCACGATGCGGCGCGTCCGTGCCTGAGCGATTCCGATTTGGCCACGCTGCTAGAAACGCTGTGCGATGACGATGTCGGGGGGTTGCTCGCTGCGCCTGTCGTGGACACGTTGAAGCGCGAGGACGCGAACGGTCGCGTGCAGTCGACCGTGGATCGTGTGGGACTCTGGCGCGCGCTCACGCCGCAAATGTTCCGTTACGACGTTCTGCTTCGGGCACTGCAGAGCGCCCAGGTAGGCACCGACGAATCGCAAGCCGTCGAGACGCTCGGCTTGAGACCCAGGCTCGTGCGCGGCAGCACGGAGAACATCAAGATCACGATCGCCGAGGATCTCGCGCGCGCCGAGCGCATCTTGAGATCCAGGAGCGAGTCATGAGCGCGCTGCGCATCGGTCAAGGTTACGATGTCCATGCATTCCAGGACGGCGATTTCGTAGTGTTGGGCGGCGTGCGCATTCCTCACACGCAAGGCATCCGTGCCCATTCCGACGGCGATGTGCTACTGCACGCTATCTGCGATGCACTGCTCGGCGCCGCGGCGTTGGGCGATATCGGGATGCACTTTCCGGATAGCGATGCAAGGTGGCGAGGCGCCGACAGCCGCGTGTTCCTTCGCCATGTACGGGAGCTACTCGAACAGCACTCGTTCGCCGTCATCAACGTCGATGCGACCGTGCTCGCCGACGCGCCGCGGCTCGGTAAGCACCGCGAGCTCATGCGCGCAAACATCGCCGCCGATTTGCACCTGCCGATCGAGCGAGTCAGCGTCAAGGCGACGACGAGCGAAGGGCTCGGTTTCGTCGGGCGGCGCGAGGGACTTGCGTGCCACGCGATCGCACTGATCGAGCTCAAGTCGAAGTGACGTCGGAACTTCCTCGTGCGCTGGAGCTGCCTTGCGCGCACGGCCCACCGGTCGGTCGCGGGCGGATCCGCAGCATTCCCGAAGACTTCATCGTACGCGAAAGGCTCGGTTTCGAGCCCGATGGGGAAGGCGACCATTGGCTGTTGACGGTTCGCAAACGCAACACGAACACGCAGTGGATCGCCGCGCAGCTCGCCAGGCTCGCCAAAGTTCATCCGCGCGATATCGGATATGCGGGGCTCAAGGATCGAAACGCAGTTGCGGAGCAGGCCTTCACGTTGCCTGTCCGCTGTGCGATTACAGATTGGAGTTCGGTGACGGGCGACGGATTTACGGTGCTGCGCGCCGAGCGGCATCGCCGAAAGCTTCAGCGCGGCGCACTGAAGGGCAACGAATTCGAGATCGTCGTGCGCGAATTCGAGGGCGACCCGACTGCGCTCGCCGAGCGCCTGGCGCGGATCGGCGAGCGCGGCGTGCCGAATTACTTCGGTCCGCAGCGCTTCGGCCGCGGCCTGACCAACCTCAAACGTGCGTATGCAATGTTCCGAGGCGATGCCGTCGTGAAGGATCGTCTCGTACGCGGTTTTGCACTTTCGGCAGCGCGCGCTCAGATCTTCAACGCCGTATTGGCAAGGCGGGTCGAATCGCGGCTGTGGGACCGGTTCGTGCCCGGCGACGTAGCCAATCTCGACGGCAGCAATAGCGTGTTCGTGCCCGAGGCGACCGATGCGACGCTCCTCGAGCGTTGCCAACGCTTGGACATCCATCCGACAGGGCCGCTCTGGGGCGGAGGCGACTCTTTGGCCACAGACGAAGCGCGCTCGATCGAGAAGTCCGTCGCCAACGAGTATGACGTCTTGTGTCGAGGACTCGAGAGCGCCGGCCTCAGGCAGGAGCGACGCGCCTTACGCGTTCGAGTTCAGGCGCTCGAGCACGAAATCGCCGGTCGAGATCTGCAATTGCGCTTCCGCCTGGGTCGCGGTTCGTTCGCGACAGCCGTGCTGCACGAGATCCTGGCGGGTGCGTTTGCGGACGAGAGCGACGACGGAGAGGAGTGATGCGCTTCAGCGCGTGCGCAGCAGCACGTACAGCGCGCCGCTGCCGCCATCGACGGCCCTCGCAGATCCGAACGCGAGAACGTCGTTCGAGCGCTGGAGCCAATGCACGACGGTCGGCTTGAGCACGGGCCCGCGCGGACCGGATCGCCGGCCCTTGCCGTGTACGACGCGCACGCAACGCCAGCGACGCGCGACTGATTCGACGATGAACTCGCGGAGCGCGTGTTTGGCCTGCGCAGCCGTCAATCCGTGGAGATCGATTTCCGCGTCGAGCGCATATTGCCCGCGGCGCAGCTTGAGCAGCACGGTTTCCGAGACATGCGGGCGGCGGAAGCCGACTTCCTCGCCAGTGCCCAGCAGTGCCGCGTGCTCGGGAACCATCAGGCTTTCCTGCAAAACCGCTTCCTCATCGGCCCGACGAAAGCGGGCTTCCGGCGGCGGCTTCGGTGTGTCGACGACGCGTTCGGGCACGTTGAGGCGCTTTACATCGCGCATTGCCCTACGGAAGAGATCGCCGTCTTCGTCTTCGGACATGGCTCGAACTTTGGCTGCTCGTCGGCCGACCGACACGTCGTCGAATACCGACGATTACAGTATAGTCTCGCAGCGTTTATGAAAATCCTGATCAGTAACGACGATGGTTATCGCGCAGAAGGATTGCAAGCGCTCGCGCAGGCGCTTGAGCCGCTCGCGGACATCACGGTCGTTGCACCGGATCGTAATCGCAGCGGCGCGAGCAACTCGCTGACGCTCGATGTGCCGTTGCGCGTCTATCAGTACGACGAGAATCGCTACTACGTCGGCAACGGCACGCCGACCGACTGCGTGCACCTTGCGATTTCTGGGCTCTTCGATTTCGAGCACGACATGGTCGTCTCCGGGATCAACGACGGCGCGAATCTCGGGGACGACGTGCTGTACTCGGGTACGGTCGCTGCGGCGATCGAAGGGCGTTTTCTCGGCTTGCCTGCGATCGCGATCTCGCTCGTGATTCAGCCGAATTCGGGAGGACATTTCGCGACCGCTGCGCGAGTTGCAGCGGAGCTCGTGATGCGTATCCAGCGTTCGCCGCTGCAATCGACGATCCTCAACGTCAACGTGCCCGATGTGCCGTACGAGCAGCTGAAGGGCTACCAGGCGACGCGGCTCGGCAATCGGCATCGTTCGGAGCGCATCGTGCGCTCGGAAGATCCGCGCGGCCGCCCGGTGTATTGGGTCGGACCGGCTGGACTCGGTCAGGATGCGGGGCCGGGAACGGACTTTCACGCCGTGGCGAACGGCTATGTATCGGTAACGCCATTGCAGATCGATCTGACGAGACATTCGATGCTCGAAGATATGCGTGCATGGCTGGCGGGGCGCTGGCCGTGAAATCGACACTCACACGCGACCGCTTGAGCGGTATCGGCATGACATCGGCGCGCACGCGCGAGCGGCTCGTGCAGCGCTTGCGCGACCAAGGCATCGCGAATCCGCTCGTGCTCGAACAAATCCGCAATGTCCCTCGGCATTTGTTCGTCGACGAAGCGCTTGCAACGCGGGCGTACGAGGACACCGCGCTGCCGATCGGGCAGGGTCAAACGATCTCGCAACCGTATGTCGTTGCGCGTATGACCGAGGCGCTCATCGAGGACAAAGTGCCGCGCAAGGTGCTCGAGATCGGCACTGGGTGCGGCTATCAAACCGCGGTGCTCGCGTCGATCGTGAAGTTCGTCTACACGGTCGAGCGCATTCAGAGCTTGCTCGATCGCGCGCGTGCCCTGCTCAAGGAACTCAATCTGCGCAATATTCATTTTCGACACGGCGACGGGTTTCAGGGCTGGGCCGTGCATGCGCCTTACGATGCCATTCTCATGACGGCTGCACCGCTTGCGATTCCCGAGGCGCTGATCGCGCAACTGCAGCCGGGCGGGCGCTTGGTAGCGCCTGTCGGTCCGGAAGGTCGTCAACAGCTCGTACGCATAACGAAGCGAGGCGAGGAAGTGCACACGGAGACGCTTGGATTCGTCAGCTTCGTGCCGCTGGTCAAGGGACTCGGTTGATGAGATGGCTGGGGCCGGCAATGAGTGCGTAGGCCGTGCCGAGCGTTGCACTTTGCGATCTGCAACGGCTCGCACGCTTCTTGGTGCTCTGCTCGCAATTGCGCTGGCGCTCGTCGCATGTTCGTCCGCGCCCCCGAAGCCCAGCGGTACCTACACAGTCAAGCGCGGCGACACCCTGTACT
>DATCLP010000229.1:0-4991 GCA_036563855.1 Steroidobacteraceae bacterium
GTTTCAGATCTCGATGACAGAGACCTGCGTTGTGGACGGCGACGAGCGCGCCGGCCACCTGCACGAAGATGTCGACGGAGTCGCGCACCGTCATGAGGTTGCGGATTCGAAGCTCGAGGCTGCCGCTCGGGAAGTATTCCGTGACGATGTAGCGGAAGTCTTCGCCGTGACCCCAATCCAAGAGATCGATGACTGCCGGATGCTTCACCTTGGTGAGCAGCAGGCGCTCGCGCTCAAAGCGCTCTTCTTCGCTTCGATCCGCACTCGACAGCGCATCCGTGCGCAGCACCTTGATCGCAACGTTGTGGCGGAGCTCCTCGGAATAGGCGACGTACACCTCGGACTTCGGCGAGCGCGCAATCGTCTGGAGGAACTTGTAGCCTTCGATGACGGGAAATACGACAGGAGCGGAGCTGCTCCCCGTCGAGGATCGTCTGTCGCCGTCGCGCGTCGTCATTGACGTCGGTTGCTCCCTGAGGAAGACCCTGGTGCCGCCATGGAACCGTATGGGTCCGCTGTTGTATTCGTCGCGGATTCGCACCAGCGGATCTCGGCGGTTCGAGCCACGCTACTTCGGCCGCTCGAATCGCGCCAAGGACCGGCGTCACGGATGCCGATTTCCGCCCTGCGACCTCGAGCGTGGACGGATCGCGCCGCCGTCAATGATAACCAAAGGCCTACGGGCTGCGGGCGACAGAAGAGGGCTGCGGGTCATGGGCTAGGAACAAGGCGACGGGCTACGGGCGACGGATAGAACGACGGCGGGCCCGCAAGCACCGCTGAAGATTTGCATCATTGAGATCTACGGGCCAAAGACTACGGTTGAAGCCAGCGATTTTTCCGCGGGTTCAACGCAGCGACGGGATCGCTCAGGCAATGCTTCTCGCGACTCTCAAGTCCGAGCGCGGCATTGAGACTACGAAAGCAGTATCGAAGACAAACGTTCGCTCTCTAGCCGTCGCCCGTGCCCGTCGCCCTTGATCGTCCTTTCTTGAGACCCAAGTGCCTGCCGACGAGGCAGGGTGTCCTGTATCCTGCAGGCCATGGTGAATCGGTCCAACCCTTTGATACTGCTCGCTTCGGCGTCGCCCAGGCGCAGCGCCCTGCTCGAACAGATCGGCGCCGTGCACGAGATCCGGCCCGTGCACATCGATGAAAGCGTCCGGGCCGGCGAGTCCCCCGCCGAGTACGTCTACCGCCTGGCTCGAACCAAGGCGGAGACCCTCTGGGAACAGCTCGAGGCGTCGGAACGCCGACCGGTGCTGGGCGCCGATACGACGGTCGCGCTCGGCGCGGAAATCCTGGGCAAGCCGGCCAGCAGTCAGGAGCTGCTTGCGATGTTGCGCCGGTTGAGCGGACAGACACACCAGGTTTACACGGGCGTCGCTCTGCGGGCCGATGACGGAATGCACCTTGCGCTTTCGGTGAGCGATGTGACGTTTCGAAAACTGAGCGACGCGGAAATTCTTGCGTATTGGGAGACCGGAGAGCCTGCGGACAAGGCTGGAGGATATGCCGTCCAAGGACGCGCCGCAGTGTTCATCGAGCGTATCAACGGTAGCTACTCCGGCGTCGTCGGCTTGCCGCTGTTCGAAACCGCGCAGCTTCTCGAGCGCATCGGTTGGCACCCCTTCGAGTACGGAGGTGTGGCGCAATGACGGCAGAGATCCTGGTCAACGTCAGTCCTCGCGAGGTTCGCGCGGCTCTCGTCGAGAACGGCGTGCTTCAGGAGATTTTTCTCGAGCGTGCTAATCGCCGAGGCTTGATCAGCAACATCTATAAAGGCCGCGTCTCGCGCGTGCTGCCCGGCATGCAAGCCGCATTCGTCGACATCGGCCTCGAGCGTACGGCTTTTCTGCATGCGTCCGACATCGTGCATCCGTCGATCGCGGAAAACGGCCAGCCCGACAAGCCGGTTCAAGAAGGCACCCAGGACATTCAGTCGCTCGTGCACGAGGGCAGCGAAATTCTCGTGCAAGTGCTGAAGGATCCGCTCGGCACGAAAGGCGCGCGCTTGACGACCTTCATCACGATCCCTTCGCGTTATTTGGTCTACATGCCGAAGGGGCGCGGCATCGGTATCTCCGGGCGCATCGAAGACGAAGCCGAGCGGCAACGGCTGCGGGAAGCGGCGAGCTTGTTCATTCGTCCGGAGGAGCCCGCCGGATACATCGTGCGTACGGCAGCCGAAGGCGCCTCGCCTGAAGCTCTGCGCGCCGACATGCTGTTCCTCCAGAAGCTTTGGAGCGTGATCTGCGAGAAGGCTGCGCGTGCGCGTCCTGGCGAGCTCGTGCACGAGGATTTGCCGCTCGCCATCCGTGTGCTGCGCGATGTCGTTTCGAGCGGCGTGGACAAGGTCAGCGTCGATCATGCGGAAACGCATCAGCGGATGATGGAATTCGCGCGCACGTTCATGCCGGAGCTTGCGGACCGCATCGAGCTGTACGAGGGCGATCGGCCGATTTTCGATCTCTACGGCATCGAGGACGAAATCCAAAAATCGTTGGATCGCAAAGTGCCGCTCAAGTCCGGCGGCTACTTGATCTTCGACCAAACCGAGGCGATGACGACGATCGACGTCAACACCGGCGCCTATGTCGGTCATCGCACGCTCGAGGAAACGATCTTCCGCACGAACCTCGAAGCGGCGGTTGCGATCGCCCGGCAACTCAGACTGCGCAACCTGGGCGGGATCATCATCATCGACTTTATCGACATGGAAGAGGAGGAGCACCGCAAGCAGGTACTCCAGGCGCTCGAAAAGGCGCTCGCCGCGGACCATGCGAAAACGCACATCTCCTCGGTGTCGCCGCTGGGCCTCGTGGAGATGACCCGCAAACGCACGCGCGAAAGTTTGGAACACATGCTGTGTTCGCCGTGTCCTACGTGCGAGGGGCGGGGTTTCGTGAAGACGGTGGAAACGGTCTGTTACGAGATTTTCCGCGAGATTTTGCGCCAGTCGCGCCAGTTTCAGTTCCAGGAGCTCATGGTGCTCGCTCATCAGGACGTCATCGAGCGGCTGCTGGACGAGGAATCCGCTGCCCTGGCAGAGCTGGAGGTCCACACGGGCAAGCCGATCCGACTGCAGACCGAGGCTTTGTATCAGCAGGATCAGTACGACGTCGTGTTGATGTGAGCGGTCGCGGTTGTCGCTGGTGGAGAGTGCGGCTTTCGGGTTTCGTGCCCTGTCGGTATATCGCCCGAAGGTTTTTGAGGTTTTCGTGTCCCTGTGTGAATCGTAAATGCGCCGCAAGCTCCTGAAATGGACCGCGATCACCGTGGGCGCGTGCGGCGTCGTTCTCGCCGCGCTGCTCGTCGCCTTTCAGGTGGCGATTGCGCGTGTGCCGGAAAAGCGGCTCCAGCTCCAGGAGTGGCTGAGCGAGAAGACGCATCTGTCGATCGAGTTCGCACAGATCAGCGCGCGGTTGCGATTGTACGGTCCTGAGCTCGTCTTCAAGGACGTTACGGTGCGCACGGCCGACCGCACGCGCGTTTTGGCGACGGCGCGCGGCGGCAGCGTCGCATTCGACGTGTGGAACTCGATCGGCTCGGGTCGACTGACTGCCGGACGTTTCACGCTGGATTCTCCGCAAATCGGACTGATTCGCTCGCGCGACGGCCGCATCCGGATCCTTGGGCAGAGCGCGCTCGCGGACCAGGCCAAGCCATTCGAGATCGAGAACTTGCCGATCGGAAAGTTTCGCGTGCGCGATGCCCTCGTCAGCTTCCAGGACGAGGCGACCGATCGTTCGTGGTCGTTGTCCCGTGTCGATTTCATGCTGGTTCGAGGCAACGAATTCCTGGGGCTGGACGGCGATGCATCGCTGCCCGAAACGCTCGGCGAGTCGCTCGAATTTGCTGCGCGCGTGACCGGTGCGCTCGAGGCGCCGGCCGAAGTCACGTCCGAGCTGAAGGTGCACGGCGAGGGGATCAAGCTGTCAGGTTGGGCGGAAGTGTTGTCCGAGCACTGGTCAGCGCCAACGGCTGGACGCGGATCGATCGATCTCGCTGCCACGTTTCGCGGTTCGCAAGTGCTGAGTATTGCTGTCGAAGCCGATTTTCGCGGCCTCGAGATCCCTACGCCCGCCTGGAGCATGCCGTTGCCCGGTGCACGCCCGCTCGTGATCGGCGGCGATTTGAAGAAGCGCGGGGATTCGGCAGAAGAGGTCAAACCTCGGGCAGCCGAGCCGCCGTTTCGCACGGATGTTTCGCGGAAGCTCGAATATGGGCGCGTATACGTGCGCGGGAATGTTGCACGCGACGGCGCGGGTTGGCGGGCGCAGGTGGACGCATTGGAGCTTGCGAGCAGCGAACCGACGGAACATACCGAGGCCTGGCAATCGCACAAAATCGATGTTGCGTGGACCATCGCCGGCGAGCAGAGCTTTCGCGTTCAAGGCGAAGCGGACGTGCTTGCCCTCCATGAATTGACGCCTTTCCTTGCATTCCTTCCCGAGAACGAGCGTTTGGCGCAACTGCGAGCGCTCGATCCGAGCGGATTCATCCGGAACCTGACGTTCGCTGCTGAGCGCAATAGTGCGGAGACGCCGCTGACATATCGCGTGTCAGCGGACATCGATGCGCTGAGCGTCGATCCGGTGCTCAAAGCGCCGGCGGTCGCCGGCATCTCCGGCAAGCTGATCGCGAACGAAGAAAAAGGCGAGCTCCGGCTCGAGACAGGGCGCGTCGAGTTGACGATTCCCTGGATGTTTCGTTGGCCGCTCGATGCAAACGCATTGCGCGGCGTGCTTCGCTGGCACTTCGACGGCAACGCTTGGCACGTGGGCAGCGAACGCTTCGAGTTCGCCGCAAACGACGGTCACGGCCACGCGCGCGTGGCCGTGCGGATTCCTCGCGACGGTTCGTCGCCCTACGTGGACATCAGCGCACGTGCGCAGGACATGAATGCCGCATCGACGCCCAAGTACCTGCCGGCAAATCTGCTTACGGAGCAGACGCTCGAGTGGCTCGATCGCGCGTTCGTGAGCGGC
>DATCLP010000230.1:0-4679 GCA_036563855.1 Steroidobacteraceae bacterium
CGACCGGAGAGCTACGAAGGCCGCAAGGTGCCGGAGGTGCTGTTGAGCGGCAATCACGCTGCCATCCAGCGCTGGCGGATGAAACAGGCGCTCGGAGTGACGTGGCTGCGGCGCCCGGACTTGCTCGCGAAGCTCGAGCTGTCCGATGAGCAGCGCAGGTTGTTGGACGAATACATCGGCGAGCACCGCGCGCGGAATGCGTGAGCGCTGCTTGCGGATTTCAGAGATTGCGAAACGATTGAACGGATGGGCCGAACGATGAGCAACATCATTGCCACGCTGGAAAAAGAGGCGGCAACCAAAGAGATTCCGGATTTCGGGCCGGGCGATACGGTCGTCGTCGAGGTGAAGGTCAAAGAAGGCGATCGCGAGCGCGTGCAGGCCTACGAAGGCATCGTGATCGCGCGCCGCAACCGCGGCCTGAACTCGTCGTTCACGGTCCGCAAGATTTCGCACGGCGAAGGCGTCGAGCGGGTGTTCCAGACATACAGCCCGGCGATCGGTTCGATCACCGTCAAGCGTCGCGGTAACGTGCGTCGTGCGAAGCTGTACTACCTGCGCAATCTGACGGGCAAGGCCGCTCGTATCGAAGAGAAGGTGTAGCAGTCGCAGTCTCCGATCTCTCGTCTTGGACGGGCGCGATGGGAAACCGTCGCGCCCGTTTTTCGTATGGGCATGCTGTGCCGGACGCAAGTGCAAATCCGGTAGCCCAAGCCTTCGGTCGCCGAGTAGACTGAACTTCTGCATCGGTCCAGATGCTTGCCCCGCATCCGGAGGTGTCATGCGAAGTCGTGCATTGAAGCGCTACGGTGCAATCGTTCTGCCGCTCGCGATTTGCGGGCTTATGCCGCTCGCAGTAGTCGCAAGCCCCGCAACGGACAAAGTGTTGGCGAACGTCCGTTTGCCGCCCGGGTTCAAGCTCGAGGTGTACACGGATCAAGTTCCCAATGCGCGTTCGATGGCGCTCGGGCAGACGGGCACGCTGTTCGTCGGCACGCGGACCGGTAACGTGTACGCCGTGAAAGGCGATCCGACGAAGGGCGTCGCGGAGAGCGTGCAAGTGTTGGCGAGCAAGCTCAACATGCCCAATGGCGTTGCTTTCCGCGAGGGCGCTTTGTACGTCGCGGAAGTGAATCGCATTCTTCGCTACGACGGAATCGAGAGCTCGCTCCCCGAAGTGCCTGCGCCCAAAGTCGTTCGGGACGATCTGCCTCGCGACCGTCATCACGGCTGGCGGTACATCGCATTCGGACCGGACTCGCGGCTGTACATCTCGATCGGCGCACCTTGCAACGTTTGTAATGAACCGAAGTACGGCGTGATTGCGCGCATGAATCCGGACGGTTCGGCTTATGAGGTGTTCGCGCGCGGAATCCGCAATTCGGTGGGGTTCACGTGGCACCCGGAGACCCAAGAGCTTTGGTTCACGGACAACGGCCGCGATTGGCTCGGCGACGATCAGCCGCCGTGCGAGCTCAACGTCGCTCCGCGTGCCGGTCTCGACTTCGGCTTTCCTTATTGTCACGGCCGGAACATCAAAGACCCGGAGTTTGGAAACCTCGGCGAATGCAGCCGAATGACGCCTCCGGTCCAAACGCTTGACGCGCACGTTGCGCCGCTAGCGGTCAAGTTCTACACCGGGCAAAGCTTCCCCGAGGATTTTCGCGGACGCGCGTTCATTGCAGAGCATGGCTCGTGGAACCGTTCGCAAAAGAGCGGCTATCGAATCACGACCGTAAAATTGAACGGCAATCGAGCCGTGGCCTATGAGCCCTTTGCGACGGGATTTCATCGCGGCGACGAAGTTTTCGGCCGTCCGGTGGATCTATTGGAACTGGCCGATGGCTCGATGCTCGTCTCGGACGATACAGCCGGAGCGATCTATCGCATCACTTACGGGTCCACTTGACGCGAGCGCGCCGGTCTAGATTTGAGGTCGCGAGGCCTGGCAGCCATCAACCATGAACTACTTGAAGAATCTATTCACGTTCCTCGTTCGCGCATCCGATGTGCTCCGCAAGGTGCTGCATCTCATCGTGCTGCTGCTCTTCTTCGGCCTGATCATCGGCTTGCTGTCGCCTAGGATTCCGGTCGTTCCGCCGCAGGCCGCGCTCGTGCTTGCGCCGCAAGGGGCAATCGTGGAGCAGCTCTCCGGCGACCCTTTGCAGCGGGCGCTCGCCGAAGTGTACGGACAGGGCAGTGCCGAAACGCTGTTGCGCGATTTGACGGACGCTGTGCGTACTGCGCAGAAAGACGATCGCATCAAGGCGTTGGTGCTCGATCTCGGACAAATGACCGGCGGCGGTCTAACGAAGATGGAGGAGTTCTCGGCCGCTATCCGCGAATTCAAGTCGAGCGGCAAGAAAGTCATTGCGGTCGGGGAGGGCTACGACCAATCGCAGTACTACGTCGCAGCGAACGCGGACGAGATCTATCTCGACCCGCAGGGAATCGTGTTGATCGAGGGCTTCGGCTATTACCGGACCTTTCTAAAGGGTGCGATCGAGAAACTCGGCATCGACGTCAATGTGTTCCGCGCCGGCGAGTTCAAGTCCGCGACCGAGCAGTTCAGCCGCACCGACATGTCGGAAGAGGAGCGCGAGCAAAGCCTCGCATGGCTCAACTCCGTCTGGTCGCAATATCAGACGAGCGTCACTCGAGCGCGAGGACTCGAGCCGGACGCGATCGCGCAGTACGTCGACGAATTTTCGAAAGCCATGCTGGAACGACGCGGCGATGCGGCTGCGGTGGCGCTCGACCGCGGCCTCATCACCGAGATCAAATCGCGGCATGAGGTCGAGGAAATGCTCAAGGAGCTCGTCGGCGAGGACGAGCGGGAGCACACGTTCCGGCACATCGTGCACTGGGACTATTTGCGCGCCGTGCGCAGGCCACAGGTGCGACGTGGCGATCGCATCGGCGTCGTCGTGGCTTCGGGCGAGATCCTGGAGGGCGAACAGCCGGCAGGGGTCATCGGCTCCGAATCCGCCGTGAGGTTGCTGCGTCGAGCCCGTTTCGACGACGACATCAAAGCGGTTGTGCTGCGCATCGACAGCCCCGGCGGCAGCATGCTCGCATCGGAGATCATTCGTCGCGAAATCGATGCGCTCCGAGCTGCCGGCAAGCCTGTGATTGCATCGATGAGTAGTACCGCGGCATCGGGCGGCTATTACATTGCAATGGATGCCGACGAGATCTGGGCCAGCCCGACGACACTGACGGGCTCGATCGGTGTGTGGGCCATCGTGCCGACGTTCGAAGATACGCTCGCAAAGGTCGGTATCACGACCGACGGCGTGGGCACGACGAAGCTTGCGGGAGCACTCAATTTGGGTCGCGACTTGCCGGTTGAAGCAAAACAGATCCTTCAAGCGTCGGTCGACAACGCATATAGCACCTTCGTCGGACTCGTCGCGGCGGCGCGCCAGAAGTCGTTCCAAGAAATCGATGCCGTTGCGCAAGGAAGGGTCTGGGCAGGAACGGATGCAGCAAACCACGGTCTCGTCGACAAACTCGGCTCGTTCCGCGATGCGCTCGATGCTGCCGCTGCGCGCGCAGGACTCGGCAAGGACTACAAGGTCGAGTACATCGAACCGGAGCTTGGCTGGCGACAAGCGTTGGCGATGCAAGCGCAAGTGCTGGCAGCACGGATCACGCGCGCGCTCGTTCCCGAGCAGGGCATGCTGATGAGCGCACGCAAACTGCTGTCGCCGCTCGAGGCCGAGCTTGCGCGGCTCGCTCGTTTCGAACCGATGCAGGTGTACTACTACTGCGGATGCGTGGCGCCGTAACGCAGAGCCTCCGGTCCTGTCGCTCGCGAGGATTCAGTCGCGAGCGACGCCCTCCCAATCCATCACGATCTTGCCCGAGGCGCCTTGGCCCATGATCTCGAACGCGCGCTGGTACTCCGTATAGGGTAAGCGATGCGTGATGACCGGCCGGATGTCGAGGCCGCTCTGCAGGAGCGCTGCCATCTTGTACCAAGTTTCGAACATCTGGCGGCCATAGATGCCTTTGATGGTCAGGCCCTTCAGAATGACCTCGTTCCAGTCGATCGCCACCTCATTAGGCGGAATGCCCAGCATCGCGATGCTGCCGCCGTGATGCATCGTGCGCAGCATTTCGCGCAGCGCGGATGCATTGCCCGACATCTCGAGCCCGACGTCGAAGCCTTCCTTCATGCCGAGCTGCTTCATGGCTGAATCGAGCGAATCGCGAGTGACGTTGATCGCGAGCGTCGCGCCCATCTTCTTGGCGATAGCGAGCCGGTAGTCGTTGACGTCGGTGATGACGACATGGCGCGCGCCGACGAAACGCACGATCGCAGCGGCCATGATGCCGATGGGGCCGGCGCCCGTGATCAGCACGTCTTCGCCCACGACGTCGAAGGCAAGCGCCGTGTGAACCGCGTTGCCGAGCGGATCGAGGATCGCGGCAATCTCATCGTCGATGGCGTCCGGCAGCTTGAATGCGTTCACTGCCGGAATGACGACGTATTCGGCGAAACACCCAGGCCGATTGACGCCGACGCCCAGCGTATTGCGGCACAAGTGGCGGCGTCCGGCGCGACAGTTGCGGCAGAAGCCGCAAGTGATATGTCCCTCGCCGGATACTCGATCGCCGATCGAAAGGCCTGAAACTTCGCTGCCGAGCTCGACTATCTCGCCGCAGTATTCGTG
>DATCLP010000231.1:0-4650 GCA_036563855.1 Steroidobacteraceae bacterium
GCAGGTGCACACGGCCTCGCTCTCGAACCTCTCAGCGGAGAATCTTGCAGAGCACGAACGCGCCTTGTTCATCGTCAGTACGACCGGTGAGGGCGACGCGCCCGACTCCGCTCTGGCATTCGTCCGGAAAGTGATCGATGCCCGGCCGTCGCTCGGCCATTTGCGCTACGGCCTACTTGCGCTTGGCGATCGCGAGTATCGGAACTTCTGTGCCTTCGGCCACCGCATGAGCCGGTGGCTGCAAGAGCAAGGCGCACGGCCGATGTTCGACATGATCGAAGTCGACGACGGCGATGACGGCGCGCTACGTCATTGGCAGCACAACATTGCGCTGGCATTCGAAATGCCCGACCTGCCGGACTGGGAGACGCCCGCCTATGAACGCTGGCGGCTGATCGATCGTCGGCTGCTGAATCCCGGTAGCGCAGGCGCGCCCTGTTATCACCTCGAACTGCAACCGGCTCAGGGAACGCTTCCGCACTGGGAAGCAGGTGACATTGCAGAGATCGATCCGTTCAACTCACACGCAGGCGGACACGACCCTCATCCCCACCGCGAGTATTCGATTGCCTCGCTACCCTCCGACGGCGCGCTGCACTTGCTCGTACGCCAGATGTACCGGCCGAACGGCGAGTTGGGTCTCGGCAGCAGATGGCTTACTCGAGATGCCGCGGTCGGACAAGAGATCATGTTGCGCATCCGTTCGAATCCGAGCTTCCACCTTCCGGAGAGCGATGCACCGTTGATCCTGATCGGCAACGGTACCGGCATTGCCGGCCTGCGCGCTCTATTGAAGGCACGAATTGCGCGGGATCGACGACGCAATTGGCTGATCTACGGCGAGCGCAACGCGGCCTACGACGGGCTTTACGTCGATGAGCTCACGGAATGGCAAGCAGCAGGCTTCGTTACGAAGCTCGACCTCGTGTACTCGCGCGACTCGAGCGAGCGCCGCTACGTGCAGCATCGGCTCGCCGACTCTTCCGCCGAGCTTCGCGAATGGGTCGACGCCGGCGCGTACATCTACGTCTGCGGCAGCCTCGAAGGCATGGCCCCCGGCGTTCACGCCGTGCTCGTAAAGACGCTCGGCGAAGAAAAAGTGCAGGAATTGATGGAGGGGGGACGGTACAGGAGAGACGTTTACTGAATGGAGAATTGAGAATGGAGAATTGAGAATTCAAGGCAAGCGCGGCACCGCCGCGACTTTCTCATTCTCGTTCCTCCAGCCACTTCGACATCGAATCGCACTGGCCTAGTTCTCAATTCTCCGTTCTCAATTCTGAATTCTTAGAACATCCAGCTCTCCACATTCGGTACCGGTTCCCGCCGATCGAGGTACTTGAATCCCTTTACGCAACGCACGATGAGCCAGATAACGGTGAACAGCCAAATGAGAAAGCCGATCAATACGATCGAAAGAATCGCGCCGATCACGGAATAGAGCAGCCCGATCCAGAACGTGCGGATCTGGAATCGATAGTGCGACTGCAGCCACTCGGGCGCACCGTCGCGGTTCACGTACGCCATGATGACGCCGATCAGCAACGTGATACCGGAGATGAGACCGACGAGATACAGGATATAGATGATCTTCGGCACTTCGGTGCCGACCGGACGATCGGTAACTGCCTCATTCATAGTGGCCCTCGTTCTTGTGGTTTCGTGCCTATCAGGTACGGCCGCGTGCAATACGCGCGCATTGTCGTCTCATTCTTCCACCGCGGCAACTTGGCCTTTCTTGGCACTGTCGTGTCATACCGGCAGATGCGGGTTAAGGCCGCATACAGGCTCGAACCGGCAACGTATCTACCAAGCAAGGCACTGGGCTCGCGCCGGGCTCGGTTCTTTGACGGCCAGGAATGAATGTCATGCCGTCGAACCGGCAGATCCGGCTCGTTGCGGCGAGTACAGTTCCCCGCGAGGAAACGGCCATGATTGCGGCAGTCCTGAGAATCGCGTTCGGAGTGATCATCGGTGTGGCAGCCTGCGTCGCACTACTGTTCGCCACGTGCACGGATCTGCTGGAAAGTCGCTCTCGTCGACAGCTCTTCACCGATACCGGCGCCGGCGGCTCTGTGGCCGCACAGGAACGCCCGATCCCGAGATTGGAAGAGGCACGCACATGAAACTCTCGTTCACCCGAGACAACATCGTTCGTTTCTCGAGCAAGGTCAAAACGGCATTGCCTGAGGCAGCGCAAGCCCTGGAACAGGCTTGGGTCAAGCGTCAGCAGGAATTTGCAGGCTGGCGGCCTTCGCGGGGCTGGCTGATCGAGCCGAAGCTCCGGGCGCGCGAATCCGCCACGAACTGATTCGTCAGCCGGAGCGCCCTAGCAAGCGCGCCTCTCCCTGCCAATCGATGCTGTCGATCGGTCGGATCGAAAGCGCGTGTTGCTCCGCGAGAACCCCTACATCGATGATGCATCCATTCAGTTCCTGTTGCGGAGCTTTCGATGAGCCGTGAAGCCAACATCGTGACGGTCACCGATGCAACCTTCGACGAACGCGTGCTCAAGGCCGACCGGCCAGTGCTCGTGAAATTCGAAGCCGAATGGTGCGGCCCCTGCAAAGCAATGAAACCGGCGATTGCCGAGCTCGCAGAGGAGTACGGCGACAAGCTGACGATCGCGACGCTCGACATCGACCAGAACTTGCAAACGCCTCACCGCTTCGGCGTGCGCGGCATCCCCACCGTCATTCTCTTCCACCGGGGAAACGTCGTCGGTCAGAAGGTCGGTCTTGCGCGCAAGGCCGAACTGGTCGCAATGATCGACAAACAAGTCGCTTGATTCCGGCTGCGCAGGGCGCTCTCACGCGTCGGCATCGGCGAAAGCAAGCGCAAGCACGCCGACGACGATACAGGCCGCACCGGCAATGCGCGCCGGTGCAGCCTGCTCCTTGAGCAACCGGGCACCGAAATAGGTTCCGATCAGCGTCGCAAGCTCGCGCGCCGGCGCGACGTGGCTGATCGGTGCGATCTGCATTGCGTACAACACCAAGATATAGCCCAGCGGACCCAGCACGCTAACGACCGCTGCTGGCCTGTAGTACTCGCGGACTTCCTGTGCGGCACGCGCTCGATCGCGCAATACGCTCGGTGCCAGCACCAGCACACGAAACAAGTTGCCGCAGTAGTCGACCAAGATCGGCGACAGCAACAAGACCTTCACTGCCCAGCCGTCGTTGATCGTGTACGCCGCGATGAAAGCGCCCGTCCCCAAACCGTAGGCGATTCCGACGCGCGGTGCTTTGTGCGGCTCGCGCGTGAGACCTGCGACGAGCAGGATGCCCGACACGACCAGCACGACGCCGAGCACGGAAAGTCCCGTTACCTGCTCACCGAGCAGAACCGCTGCCGCAATGAACGAGAGCAGCGGACCCGACCCTCGAGCGAGCGGATAGACGAGCGACAAATCGGAAGCTCGATAGCCCGCTTGCAGCATGAGCGAGTATCCGAGATGCAGTATGCCGGTCGCGAGCAATGCGACTCCCTGCACCCACTCGAAGTGCGGACGCTCGCGAATCAGAATCCATGCCACTGCCGGCGTGTAGACGATGACCGAGCCGACGGAGTAGAGCCACACGAAATGGCGTGAGCCGGCCGCGCGCTTCGCAGCGAGATTCCATGTGGCGTGGGTGAACGCAGCCAACAACACGGCTGCGAGCGCGATCAACGGCATGAGCGAGCGCGTTCGTCCTGCGAATCCTTCGAACGATACGCAAGCTTAACCGGCGTGCGAATGCCCGCACAGCATCGAATCAGAATTTCACGAACGAATCGCTCGCGAAGTCGCTATGCAGTTCCGAGAAGATCGATGTATCTGCAATGCGGACCTGCGCTCACTCGCGTGGCAGCGCGTACGCAATGATGTGTCCGCCCTGCGGATCCTCCGGCTCTTGCGGTTCCGCATCTGGTCTTGGCGGACGCCGCGAGAACGTGCGCTGCTGGTTCGGCACCGTGATTACGACGATCTGTCGGCCCGTTTTCGGCGACAAGTACGTCATCGGCGTCGCGTGTGCACTCGCCGGCAAGTAATCGCGCCAGAGCTCCTTTCCGGTTGCGAGATCGAATGCACGGAAATAGCGATCCATCGTGCCGCCGAGAAAGATCAGTCCGCTCTTCGTCACCACGGCGCCTGCCTGGATCGGCACACCCATCGGCAACGGAATTCGGAACCGCATCCCCCATGGACCGATCTCGTTCGTCGTGCCGATCGGCCGATCCCACAATTTCTCGCGCGTCTGCAAATCGATCACTGCCAGTCGTCCGTACGGCGGCTGTTGGCACGGCACGCCGAGCGGCGACAAAAACGGTTGAGTCGTCATTCCATACGGTGTACCCGCCTGCTGGCTGACGCGCATATCGGGCGTGATTCGATCGCGCGGATAGAGCTGTAAGCGATTTGCCATGAGCAGCGGGTGCGCGACCAAGAGTTGCTGCTCTTCGTGAATCGCAACGCTACCCCAATTGAATCCGCCTGCGTTACCGGGGAACTGCAGCGTGCCCTGTATGGAAGGCGGCGTGAAATGTCCTTCGTAACGCAGCTTCTTGAATTCGATGCGGCACCACATCTGATCGAACGGCGTGATGCCCCACATCTTCGCTTCGCTCAAATCGTCGCGGAAATGCGGCATCCCCACGGAGAACGGC
>DATCLP010000232.1:0-3965 GCA_036563855.1 Steroidobacteraceae bacterium
CGCGCGGCTATTCGACGCGCCTACGTCACGCTCAGCGAAGTGGAATCGCCCGAGACACTGGCGAGAGTGAGTAGTGAGTGGTGAGCCGTGAGTGGTCTGTTTCGCGGCGCGAGAGCCGGGACTCGCGACGGCAGTACTTACACCACATCTCTCTGAGGATCACGAATCACGACGCGATCACTTCATCGCCGCGGGCAACCACAACGACAGTGCCGGCACGTAGACAACGACGAGCACGACGACGAGCGCCGCGAGATAGAACGGCCAGATGGACTTCAGCGTGTCCGTGACGCTGATCTTGCCGATCGCCGTGCCGACGAACAGCACGGAGCCGACGGGCGGCGTGATGAGACCGACGCCGGCGGTCAGAATCAGGATCACGCCGAAATGCACCGGATCGATACCGAACGCGCGCGCCACCGGCAGGAAAATCGGCGTACAAATGATGATCAGCGGCGCGAGATCCATGAACGTGCCGAGGATCAGCAACGTGATCACGATCAACAGCAAGATCACGTACTTGTTGTCTGCGACCGCGGTCAACGCCTCGACAGCGGATGACGGCACTTGCAAGTACGCCAGCAACCAGCCGAACGATGCCGCAGCACCGATCACGAACAGGATCAAACCGGTCGTGCGCACCGCACCTGCGCACGTCTCGACGAAATGACTCCACGTCAGGCGTCGATACACGAGACTCGTCACCAGAATCGCATATGCGACTGCAATGGATGCGCTCTCCACCGCCGTGAAAATGCCGGCGCGAATACCGATGAAGATGAGTGCCACGAGCAAAAGTCCCGGTAGCGCGGCCACGAATCTCACGAGCACTTGCCGAAAGCCGGGGAACGGCTCGACAGCGTAGTTGCGTCGGCGCGCAATCAGCCAACCCGTGAACATCAAAACCGCGGTCATCAGCAACGCCGGTACGATGCCTGCGGCGAACAGATCGGCGATCGAAATCGAGCCGCCCGCGGAAGCCGAGTACAGAATCAGATTGTGCGAAGGCGGTACGAGCAATGCGACGAGCGCCGCCGTGATCGACACGTTGACGGCGAAATCGCGATCGAAGCCTCGCTGCACCATCTGCGGAATCATCGTGCCGCCGATGGCAGAGACATCCGCAATTGCGGAACCCGAGACACCACCGAAGAACAACGAGGCGAGCACATTGACTTGCCCGAGTCCGCCTCGCCGGTGTCCGACGAGCGCACTCGCGAACGAGATCAAGCGCTCGGATATGCCGCCGCGCATCATGAGCTCGCCGGCGAAAATGAACAGCGGAATGGCGATGAGCGAAACCGTGCCGGCGCCCGCCGCAGTCTGCTGGACCACGACGATCGCGGGAATATCGAGATAGATCACCGTTGCGAGCGAAGCTGCAATCAATGCGAATGCGACCGGCACGCCGAGAATCAGCAGTACCGCGAAAACACCGAACAGAATCGCAACGGCCATGTCATTTGCTCTCGTAGACGGCCGAAGTCTCGGGCTGCGGCTCGCGAACGAGCACTTGCTCGAGCGCGAACAGCGCGATCAATGCACCGCCCGCACACAGCGGCAGGTACACCATGCCTTGCGGCAGCGGCGCGCCAGCCATCGAATAATCCCAGGCATCGATCATCATCTCGCCGCCCCACAGGAACAGCAGCGCACCGATGACCACGGCGACCAGCCGTGCGAACGTCTGCAAGGCGCGGCGGACTGCAGGTCTCGATGCCTCGACGAGAATGAAGAACCCGAAGTGGCGGCTCGCGCGCACGCCGACCGCGGCGCCGAACATCATCGTAGTGCTCATGAACAGCAAGGCGACCGGCTCCGTCCAGCTCGGCGAATCGTTCAGCACGTAGCGTGCGAAAACCTGCCAGGCCTCGACGCACGCCATGCCGACGATCGACACGGCGGCGATCGCCAGCGCCGCGCGATCGAGTACGTCCATGGTTCGGGTCAGCGCCGATCGCTCAGTCGTCATCACACCTCCCCGGCTAAGCACTCGCACGAATTCGTTCGTAGAGCTTGCGCAGCTGCGCGTCCTTCAGCGTCTCCTCGACGAGCGGCTGAGCCGCGCGCTCGAATGATTCGCGGTTCACTTCGTTGACCTTGACGCCTGCATTGAGCACGAACTCCCTGGAATCGGCTTCCATCCGATCCCAGAGCTCGCGCATCACCGGCACGGATTCCGCGGCGGCCTCGCGCACGAGCTCGCGGTCGGACGGCGACAACGCATCGAACGTGCGTTTCGACATGAGCAGCGCTTCCGGCGAATACGAATGCTCGGTGAGCGAGACGAAGCGTGCGACTTCGAACTGGCGGCTCGTGTGCAGCGTGCGCCAGTTGTTCTCCGCGCCGTCGATGAGACCTGTCTGCAACGCCGAATAGACTTCGCCGAACGGCAGGGGCGTCGGATTCGCACCGAGCGCGCGTCCCATCTGCAAGAAGATGTCCGATGGCGGCACTCGCACTTTCATGCCGTGCAGGTCCTGCGGTTCCACGACCGGCCGATGCACGTTGTAGAAGGAGCGCACGCCTGCGTCGTAGATCGCAAGTCCGATGAGGCCGCGCGATTCGAACGCATCGAGCACGGCCTTGCCCACCGGTCCGTCGACGACACGGCGCATGTGTGCGACGGAGTCGAAAACGTAGGGGAGCGCGAACACGCGCGTGAGCGGAAACGGATTCGTGAGCGGCGCGAAGTTCACGCGCGTGATGTCGAGCGCGCCGAAGCGCGCGAGCTCGACGGTATCCGACTCGCGTCCGAGCTGGCCGGCGAAATAGACACGAATACGCAAGCGCCCGTCCGTCGCCGCTTCGAGCTTGCGGCTCATCCAGCGCACGGCCTCCACGGTCGGATACTTGTCGACGTGCACGTCCGCGGCGGTCATCAATCCCTTGGTCGCCGCGCGCGCAAGCGGCGCTTGCATCGCGCAACATGCGCCGAATCCCAGGAGCACGTCGCGCCGTCGCATCCTCATCCCTTCAGTTCGAAAATCGGCTCGGCGCGCGTGATCGCCACATGCACTTCGCCGCAACCGGCAAATACATGTTTCGACCGTTGCCCGATGCGAATGTCGTGCACGCCGGTGATCATGCCGGTCGAGATCACGTCGCCTTCGCGCAAGGTCGCACCCTGCACCGCACGCTTGTTCATCGTGAATGCGAGCGCACCGAGTACCCCCGTGCGCATGACGACCTTCCCCCGCCCGACCAAAACGCCGTCGATGAACGTTTCGACGTCGATGCTCTCGAGGTTGCGCCAGTTCGGGATTTCGGGCCCGACGACGACACCCCAGTTGTTTCCGAAATCGGAAATCACGGCGCCGGGACCGTGGTCGTTCAGCGTAGCAAGCGGGCTGCTCGCCACCTCGACGCCGATGTGCACCGAGCGAATGAATTCGCCGATCGAATCGACCGTCCAGTCGCTGCGTCCAGCCGGTGTATCGCGTGCGACGACGATGACGATTTCCGATTCGACAGCGGCAAATCCGCCCTCGAATACGGGACACGTCGCGGCCTCACCCTCGCGAACCCAGTGCACATTGCGCGCGAAGGCCGGACCGATGAGCCGCTCTTCCGGAAACTGCGCCGCAAAGGCCGGTGGGATACGCGCCACTTTCCAACCGCGAATCGGGTCGGGCCAGCGACGAATGGCCGCGGCTTGAACCCGATAGGCGTCTTCGAGCGTGGCCGGCACCGCGCCGGGATAGCGCTCGATGGAGCGGCCTGCAGCGCGCGCGGCCGTGAAAACGCTAGCAATTGCATCCGGATCCACGCCGGACCCTCGAGGCTCGATTGCGGTCAAGTTATCCCCCGATACCCGCCGGACGAACCGGTCGGACCGAAAAACTCGAGTGAAAAATATCGGCTGGCTGTATATAGGAAACCGGTGTCATTTACAATCCGATTCGCGCTGCTCGTCATGATGGCGGCGTGTCGACCGATAGGGGGAACGCGATGCAAATGTTCGA
>DATCLP010000233.1:0-2090 GCA_036563855.1 Steroidobacteraceae bacterium
CGCCTTCGAGCCGCCGTTCGGGACGGCTTTGATACTGATGCCGTATCCGCCGACCCAGTCCACGTCGCCCGAGAAGTGCAGATCCGCAGCCGGATCGACGCCGCTCGTGTCGTAGGCGATCGTGCCGGTGCCGGTCTTGAACTCGTAGAGCGCGATCAGGTGGTTCTCGAATCGATTGCCGCCGCTCGCGATGGTGCCGTCGTAGAGCGACGCGGCCTTGCTCGTCACCAGCGACGGATCGACTTCCTGCACCGGAATCTGCGCAGCCATCGCCTCGATCAGCTCCTGAACCTTGCCTGCATCGTTTTCGCAGCTCGCGGTCCAGCAATTGTGTTTGTCGTTGCGAAGACGCACGACCAATCGCGAGGCCGCCGGCTCATCGAGATCGATTTTCGGCATCGCTTCGAGGTAAGCCTCGGCTTGATTGTCGGAGGCGAAATACGGCTTCTGCGCCGTGGCCGAATTCGAGCGATGACATTGGTTGCACTTCCCTTCGGTGCGCAGCAACTGCCAGAGCGCAGTGAAGCCGCTCGGCGGATTCTCGGGGAAACGTCGGCTCGCGCCCGGGTCTTTGACCGGAGGCGGAACGAGCTCGATCTGTCGGCCGCCCGTCGAGGTCGCGCCCACCCATTCCGTGATCCAGCGGGTCAGAATGCTGGCGCAAGCGCCGGGATCGGCGAGCCAGCAGTTGTGTCCGCCGGCCACTTTGAGAACGAGCGCCGATTGCGACGGATTGTCTCGGTCGATGATGCCGACAGCTTGCTGGTACGCCGCATTGACGTCATCGGAGCGCGCGAACGTCGGCGATTGGCCGCCGACCGAGTGACAGTTGCCGCATCGGTTGGCCGGCCGCACGTTCTCCCAGAAGGCGATGCGGAAGGCCTGAATATCTGCATTCGCCGGCTGCGGACCGTTGTAATCGGAAGGCGCAGCGGTGCCGCCCGAAGTCACTGGGTTCTCGGTGGTCTTGGCACCGCCGCTGCAACCGGCGAGCGCCGCGAGCACGACGAGCGCGGCAGCGAACGAAAACAATCGAGTGTTCGTAGCGCGTTTCATAAATCGATCCCTTTAATCCCCTGCGCAATGGGCGGCCACTTCCGCGAACACACGCTTCAAGTTGCCGGTGGCCTTGAAGCCATCCGTCGAGTCGTGAAACTGTTGTTGGTCGCCGTCGCTCGGAGAGCGGAAACAAATTGCGCGGAACACTTTCTCGACCTGGCATTCGGCAAAGGCATCGCTGCGCGCGAGCTCTTCGCCGAGCGATTTGGCACCGTTGCCGTAACCGGGCAGGGTCGGATCCCAACCGAGCGCTCGATTCGGCCCTGGCAGACGCCAACGGTTGTCCCAGCGGTCGTCGGGCGTGACGTATCCAGGCTTGAAGTTGTCGGAATTGATGAAGTACTTCGGCCTGACCGTGCCCGGCGTGTAGATGAGACGTCCTTGCGTCTCGTCGAAATCGTAGTAGGCGAATGCTTGCGCCAACGGGTCCATGCCGTTGTGACAGCCGACGCAGTTGTTCAGGAACACGCTGCTGTCGCCGCCGGGGCTGCGCGAAACGTCCTGACGTATGCGGTCGGGCGGGAGCCGTACGTCGTTGAGTTGCTCCATGTCGCGGCAGAGGTGGTTGAGCACCGTGAACCGGAACATCGCGCGGTTCGTACCGGCGATGAAGAACGCCTGGGCTGCCGCACGCGAAGTGATCACACCCGCCGTGGCCTCAGATGGAATTCCGTACACGGAGCTCTGCGTCGTTCGCTGCAAGACCTGTTGCAGGTCGGCATAACTCGACTCGAGCGTTCGATAATGTTCGTTGCTCGTCGCCGAGGGCGCCGGTGAGGTACCCGATCCGAAGTAGAGCACGTCGTCGTAAAGGATCTTGCGGAAGTCATCGTCGTCACGAACGATGCCGATTACGGTCGCGGTGAAGTCGTTGAGCTCCGCGAAAGCGTTCTGATCGCGGTTCGTCCACGGTGTCGCGAAGTTCTTGAGCGTGACACGGTAGAAATCGCGACCGAGCGGCGAGCTGAGAATCTGCTTGTATGCCACGTCAGCAAGCTGCGGCTTGCTCGGATTCGTGCCGAGAGCGGTCT
>DATCLP010000234.1:0-2089 GCA_036563855.1 Steroidobacteraceae bacterium
GTACGGCGGGCAGCTCAGCTATTTCACGGGCAAGGTGCGCGCATATCTTCGCTGGAAGGCGATTCCGTTCACCGAAGTTCAAGCCGACGCAAACGTCTATCGCGAGATCATCCTGCCGCGCGTCGGCTTCCCCGTGATTCCCGTCGTCGTCACGCCGGCCGGCGAGACGCTCCAGGATTCGACCGATATCATCGATACGCTCGAGCAGCGTTTCGTCGAGCCGTCGGTTTATCCGTCCACGCCTGTCCAGAAGCTCGCCGCGCTGCTCTTCGAGGTCTACGGCGATGAGTGGCTCGTCATTCCGGCGATGCACTACCGCTGGCATCACAACCGCGAGTGGACGATTCGGGAGTTCGGGGCGTTCAACGCGCCGAATGCAACCCCTGAAGAACAGCTCGCAATCGGCGCGAAACGCGCAGAGCCGTTTGCCAAGGCTGCTGTGTTGCTCGGCGCCGAACCGCACATGCATGCAGCCATCGAAGCGTCTTACGAATCGTTGTTGCACGAGCTCGACGCACATTTCGCAACGCTGCCGTATCTGTTCGGTTCGCGACCGTCGATCGGCGACTTCGGTCTGATCGGTCCGCTCTATGCGCACCAGTATCGCGATCCTGCGAGCGGCGACTTGATGCGCAAACTTGCACCGAACGTCGTTCATTGGGTCGAGCGCATGCAGCAGCCTGCAGCACCGCGAGCGGGAGAGTTCCTTGCGGACGACCGGATTCCGGAGACGCTCTTGCCGGTGCTCACGCGAATGATGCGCGAGCAAGTTCCCGTGCTCGTCGATAGCGTACGTCTATTGCGGGAATGGATCGCGCAGCATCCTAACGAACGCATTCCCCGCGCAATCGGCATGCACCGTTTCGAGCTCGAAGGCACGGTTGGCCAGCGCATCGTGCGGCCGTACAGTTTGTGGATGTTGCAGCGAGCGCGGAGGTTCTATCTGAGCCTGGAAGGAGAGGCCAAAGCCGCCGCAGATCGCTTGCTCGATGCAGTCGGCGGCGAAGCGTTCAAGAATTTTCCAGATCCTCCGCCGCTCGAGCGGGATGGGTTGAGTGTGAAGCTGGCTGACGAGGGCGACGGGCGACGGGCGACGGGCGACCGCTAGAGGCGCGCATGAATACCTCTCCCGTGCGGGAGAGGTCGCAGAGCGAAGCGTGCGGGTGAGGGGATTTCGAAACGAAAAACCTCTGCCGCACGGCCAGTGAAACGAGGAGAGCAGCGCTCACGATCGCCTCTCCTTGGGGAGAGGCAGCGAGAGCGAACGCGTCGCGGTGAGGGGACTACGCGAACGAACAACGCATCCTTCCGCTTTGAAGCGGGGGAAGGGTTAGGTAAGAGGTGCTCGAGCAGCAGCGCTACGGTGCTGAAAGCAGTGATTTGTGAGTAGTGGGCGCGAGTGCGCGCTCTACCTTCAGCCTTCAGACTTCAGTCTTCAGCCTATTGAGGGGGCATCGAATGCAACGCAGAGATTTCCTTTTCGGCGCAGGCGCACTTGCGGCCATGCAGTTCACGCGCATTGCGCGCGCAGGCGAAGCGGATCTATTTCCGATCGTCGAGACCGAGCATGGCAAAGTGCGCGGTGTCATGTCCGGGGGTATCGCCGTATTCAAAGGACTGCGTTACGGCGCGGATACGAGCGGTCGCAATCGATTCATGCCGCCGCAGCCCGTGAAGAAGTGGGCCGGGGTTCGCGATGCGCTCGACTACGGCAACATCGCGCCGCAGATTCCTGCCGATCGACGCCGCACGTACGCAGATCTGATTCTGAACGACTTGCAGCCGGGGGGTATGGGCGAAGACTGTTTGGTGCTCAACCTCTGGACGCCGCAGCCCAATCGGAGCGGCAAGCGTCCAGTCATCGTGCGATTCCACGGCGGCGGTTTTTACGGCGGATCGAGCAACTCGCCTGGCGGCGACGGAGAAATGCTTGCGCGCTTCGGCGACTGCGTCGTCATCACCGTGAACCATCGTTTGAGCGCGCTCGGCTATTTGTATCTCGGCGATGAAGGCGAGTTCGCGGATTCCGGTTCTGTCGGCATGCAGGATCTTGTCGCCGCGCTGCGCTGGGTCCGCAACAACGTCGAAG
>DATCLP010000235.1:0-5691 GCA_036563855.1 Steroidobacteraceae bacterium
AATCCGATGTGCCAGGCCGCCGATTCGAAGTGCAACCCCAAGCCGACCCGCAGCGGCGGAAGCTGCGGGAGGTTCTCGCCGTTGTCGAGCTTGCCGCGCACGTAATCGGACGCGATTCTGGCCTCGAGACGTCCTGTAGAAAGCTCGATGAGCGGCCAGACGATCTCCGCTTCGTAGCCGTACAACTTCGCGCCCTGCTGCCGATATTCGTAGATGGGCAGCGTCTCGTCTTCGTCGATCTCTCCGGTCGGTCTTAGATAGATGTAACCGGAGTAGTCGTTGTAGAACGCACTCACGGTCCAGTTGAGTGCGTCATCTCCGCTGCGCAGCGTCAGATCGACGGTGCGCGCAGTCTCCTTAGACAACGTCGGATTGCCGAGCTCGATACGACTCGCTGCAAGGTGCGCGCCATGCGCGTAAAGCTCGGCCGCCTGAGGATGACGTTCCGTACGCGTCAGATTCACGGATAGCGACAGGTCCTGCCGCGGCTTGAAGACGAAGCCCGTCGAAAGGCTGAAAGCCGTGTCTTCATAGTCCGGCGCATCCGACTCGGGCTCGAGCGTTTGACGCTCTGCACGGATTCCGAACTCTAGCGTCCAGCGTTCGCCGTGGCGTTCTTCGAAGGCAAACGCGCTAAGCGTTCGTGTAACGGAGGGCGGTACGAATGCTTCTTCGCCAAGCGCGCGAAAATCGTTGTCCGTGTACTGCACGCCGTACGTGCCGCGCCACGCATCTTCCCAAGCGTGATCGGCGGCAACACGGGTTTCGTACGCCGTTTGCTCGAAACGCGTCCCAGGAATCCCGGGTGATTCGAACTCCGTGTGCGAATAATCGTTGCGTGCGGCGGAGAAGTGCAGGGCGCTCAACCATGCGCGGTCGGGCCGCCATTCGCCGCGCACATCGATCCGGTCCTGTTCTAGATCGACGAACGCGCTCGATTCCAGCGGGATTCCGTACGTGGTTTCGTAACGGCTCCAGGCGAGCCCGCCAAAGCCACGAGTGCCGATGAGCGATGCGCCGAACGCACCGCCAGTCGTATCGCTGGCCGAGTTCTCGATGCGACCTTTCGTCTCGTCGATCTCGCCGCCCTCTTTCGCGATGCGCTCGCGTAAGTACTTCGATTGCGCGACCGATGGGATCTTCACGTCATCGGTGGAGCGGCCGAACACGTCGGCATGCAATGCGAGCACGCCTGCAGCGCCGGCGACGCTTGCGGCGACGCTGCGTTCGTGGAGCGCGGTATCGCCTCGCAGCTCGAGCGCGCCATTCAAGCCGTTCGGCAGCGCGCGAGGAATTCGCGACGTCACGACATTGATCAGACCGCCTGCCGCCCCGCTGCCGTAGAGGAGCGTAGCCGGGCCTTTGATGATCTCGATCTGTTCTGCGACGACGGATTCGATGCTCACCGCGTGGTCTTGGCTCAAGCTCGAGATGTCGAGCGCGGCGGCGCCGTCCTGCAGCACCTGCACGCGATATCCGCCGAGACCTCGAATGACGGGACGGCTGGCGCTCGGTCCGAAATATGTGGAGCTGACGCCGAGCTCGCCGGCGAGCGTCTCGCCGAGACTTGCTGCCGCTTCGCGCCGCAGCTCGTCGCCGCCGAGCACTGCGATCGGCTGAGCCGTTTCGAGCGGGTTTTCGCGCAAGGCGGTCGAAGTGACGACGATTTCTTCGACTCGGGTTTCCTGCCCGAATGCATTCGCGATGAGCCAAGGAGTAAGCGCGGCTGCAGCGAGCCGCAAAGAGGAATTCGCACGCATTGCTAGTTTCCGCGAGGAAAAGACCATCGAACTGCGCGTCGCGAACGAAACGCAGCGAAGCGGGTCGCGAACGACCGCGCGACGGGTCTAGGTTTCAGGCGGTGCGCGCGATCGCGCGGCGGTGAGGAAAACCGAGGGCTGCGAAGGGATGTCGTTCCAGGAGAGCCGACGCGGCTCCGTCGGTAGGAAGAACGAAGGTTCCCGACAGGCAGGCGGCGCGTTAACCCCACCGAAGGAGAAGCAATAGCCGCATGCCCCACCGTGGACGACGCTGACCGAGCCGATTGTGTCGTGGCGATGCGCTGCGTGAGCGATTGTGCCGAATCCGAATGCCAATACGAGGCCGACGAGCACCGCTCGCAGCCAACCGGTCGGCGTTCGGAATCGGTTGAAGAAAGGCATCATGCAGCACACCCTTCGGGCATCGAGCGTACGAAGGGACGCGGTTTCTGTAAAGAACGCCGGGCCGGTTCAGCTTTTCGGGAGCGGCGCGATTGGGCCATAATCGCTCCACGAGCGCGCTGCACCTTCACGTCAACCGCTGTCTGCCCGCATCGATCGTTTTGTCACGCGAAGTACGCACAGAGTGAAAATTCCTGGCGATAGCCTTCCGGCTCAACTGGCGCGCGGTTTGAGTTCGATTTACCTGGTCAGCGGCGACGAGCCCTTGCTGGTCAGCGAAGCCGCAGAGGCGATACGAGCACGTGCCCGAACCGACGGATTCGTGGAGCGCGATCTGCATGTCGTCGAGCGTGGGTTCGACTGGCAAGCTCTACTGACCGAAAGCCGCTCGATGTCGCTGTTCGCTCAGCGCAAGATCATCGAGATCCGAATGGCGAATCCCGCGCCGGGCGATCAAGGCGCCGACGCGATCGTGGAGCTTGCGACACAACCGTCGCCCGACAATCTCGTACTGTTGATCACCGGCAAGCTCGACAGTCGGACTCAAAGCTCGAAGTGGGTCGGTGCGGTTGAACGGCACGGCGTGCTCGTACAAATCTGGCCGATCGACCTGCCGAAACTGCCCGCCTGGATTCGCGCGCGCCTGGCGCGCCATGGCTTGCAAGCCGACGCCGATGCGGCCTCGTTGCTTGCCGAGCGCGTCGAGGGGAATTTGCTCGCTGCGCATCAAGAAATCGAAAAGCTTGCTCTGTTGCTTCCGCCCGGGCCTGTAAGCGCGGAAGTGGTGGCGGATGCGGTGGCGGACAGCGCCCGCTACGACGTGCTGCAACTCGGCGAGGCGGCCATGCGCGGCGCGACGGGGCGGGCGCTACGCATTCTCGAAGGGCTGCGCGGGGAAGGGGTGGAACCCACGCTCGTGCTGTGGGCGGTGAACAAGGATTTGCAATGGCTTGCGCGTGCCCAGTACTTGATGTCTCGAGGTCAGAGTCCGGATGCGGCAATGAATGCGATCTACGTATGGAAGCCGCGGCAACCGGCGATGCGTCAGGCGCTAGCGCGCCTTTCGGCACGCGTCGTGCGCGAGTTGATTCTCGATGCCGAACGGGTTGACCGCTCGATCAAGGGTGTGCTGCGCCACGACCCGTGGCTCGAGCTCGAACGGTTGGTGGCGCGCCTTGCGGGCGTGCGGCTGCCGCGAGCTGCATGATTCGCGGCGGTCGTAGAACCTCGGAACAGAACCTCGGAAACGAGCAGCGCTAGTAGCGATGAATCCGATTGGCATTTTCGGCGGTACTTTCGATCCGATTCATTACGGACACCTGCGCACGGCATTCGAGTTGCTGCAGGCGCTCAGGCTTTCCGAAATGCGGTTCATGCCTGCGGGTAATCCGCCGCATCGCGAGGCAACCGTCGCAAGCGCAGAGCAGCGCCTCGCCATGGTGATCGCTGCGACGAAGGACCAGCCCGGATTCATCGTCGACGACCGCGAGATTCGCCGCGAAGGATTGTCCTATTCGGTCGACACGATGCGCACGTTGCGTACGGATTTTCCGGATCGTTCCTTGTGTCTCATCGTCGGCATGGATGCATTTCTCGGCTTGCCAAAATGGCACCAGTGGCGTGAACTGCTGGAGCTCGCTCATCTCGTCGTCGCGCACCGGCCGGGATGGCGCGTGCCTAGCATGGGTCCGCTCGGCGAGCTGCTCGTCGATCGGGGTACGGGTCGCATCAACGATTTGCACGAAATGCGGTCGGGATGCATTTACATACACGCCGTGACGCAACTCGAGATTTCATCGACCGAATTGCGCAAGCTCATCGCCGCCGGCCGCGATCCTCGCTACCTCATGCCGGATTCGGTCCGCGAAATCATCGAGCAAACCGGCTGCTACAAGCGAAAGAGTTGATGCGAGGTATGCATGGCTGAAAAACGCGCGAAGACCGTTCGTGCTGCAAAGTCCGCAAGAAGGAAATCCGCCGTGGGATCGCGAGCGCCCATGAAGGCGCCGAGCAAGACCGCGAAGACGAACAGCAAGGTCGCCACGCTGCCGCGCAGACAGAAGCGCGAAGCGTTGCTCGATGTCGTCAGACGCGCGCTCGACGACATGAAGGCCGTGAACGTGCGGATCCTCGACGTGCGCAAGCTCACGGATATCGCCGATACGATGATCATCGCGAGCGGCAATTCCGATCGTCACGTGCGGTCGATCGCAGACCGCGTCGTCGAGTTCGCCAAGAAGGCCGGGTATCGCCCCATGGGTATCGAGGGCGAACGCGAAGGCGAGTGGGTTCTCGTGGATCTGCAGGATGTGATCGTGCACGTCATGCTGCCGCGCGTGCGCGAGTTCTATCGCCTGGAGAGTCTCTGGGACGTGAGAGCAGCGAGGCGTGAAGCCGCCGGGGAATGAGCGGCGTCCGATGCGCGGGTGAGAGCGAGCCATGCGCCTTCTACTCGTGGCAGCGGGGACGCGATTGCCTCACTGGGTCAATGCGGGCTACGAAGAATACGCCCAACGGTTGAGAGGCGAGTTCCGACTGGAGCTCAAGGAAATACCCCTCGGACAGCGCTCCGGCGGCGATGACCGAAGAGCCGTCGTCAAGGAAGGAGAAAGGATGCTCGCCGCGCTGCCTGCAAACACCTATGTGGTCGCGCTCCAGGTGCACGGTCGTGCGCTGTCGAGCGAGCAGCTTGCTACCTTCCTGCAAGCACGCGCCAACGAAGGTCGCGATGTCGCCTTTTGTATCGGCGGGCCCGAGGGGCTGGCTCCGGCGGTGGACGCCCGTGCCGATTTCAAGTGGTCGTTGTCAGCGCTGACGCTGCCGCATGGGCTCGTTCGCGTCGTCGTAGCAGAAGCATTGTATCGAGCGGTCTCGATCGTGAAAGGGCATCCCTACCATCGCGCGTGATGTTGCAGGCTGAAGACTGTAGGCTGCAGGCTGTAGGTAGGGCGCGCGTTCGCGCGCTCTTATCGCGCCTCTCTTCGGAGGTTCCTTGGCGAGACCGCTTACGCATCCTGCGTCCGCGGCATTAGGGCATCCGTGCAAGTCAGACGGCGAGAGCAAATGCTTCGCGACGAGGGGCGCGCACGAAGCGCGTCGCTATCAACTGTTCACTGTCAACTATCGACTCTTTGAGCCCAGCGCCCTATACCTTCATTCTCGCCAACTCGTTCAGAGCTGCAGCCGCAGTCGGGAAGCGTTCTGCGGGATTCTTCGCGAGCAGGCCATCGATCAAGCCTTGGAACTGGCTCAGGTGCTCGGGAAGTACGGGAATCGGATCGTTGCGATGCGCTTGGATGATCGCAATGACCGAGTTGCCGCGGAACGGACGTTTGCCCGTGAGCATCTCGTAGAAAATGATACCTAGGCTATAGAGGTCGCTGCGCTGATCGACTTGCGCGCCTTCGGCTTGTTCCGGGCTGATGTAGTAGGGCGAGCCGCGGATTTCCCCGATATTAGTAAGTTGCGTGCCGTCGATCGGTTTTGCGAGCCCGAAATCGATCAGCACGATGCGGCCGTCGGGCCGCAT
>DATCLP010000236.1:0-4263 GCA_036563855.1 Steroidobacteraceae bacterium
CAGCAGGAAGACCTTCGTCTGCAGTACGTTCATGAGCTCAGGCTGACGGGCCGAGGACTCGATGTACTTGCTAGCCATCAGTCCGACGCCGATGCATGCACCCAGCGCGCCGATGCCGATGATCAATCCGCAAGCCAGGGCGACAAAAGCAACATCTGTCATGTGTTTTCTCCGCAAAGAACCAAGTCAAAACGACGAACCGACGTGGACCTACCCTCAGTGATGCTCATGGGCTTGGCCGATGTAGACCAACGTGAGCATCATGAAAATGAACGCTTGCAGCAGCACGATCAGGATGTGGAAGATCGCCCAGACCGCGCCGCTGAAAATGTGCATCACGACGCCGAAGACGGTCAGCGAGCCTCCGAGACCGGCGATGAGAAAGAAGATCAGCTCGCCGGCGTACATATTTCCGAACAATCGCATGCCGTGAGAGAACGTGTTGCCGACGTACTCGATCGCCGTGAACGCGGCATTGACGATTGCGAGCAACAAGAAAGCGATCCACGTCAGTGGATTCGCCGTGAGCTTCACGTTGCCGAAAGGCGCCGTGATCCACTGATGCAAGAAACCGCCGATGCCTTTGACCTTGACGTTGTAGAAGAACACGAGCAGCAGAACCGTCACTGACAAACCGAACGTGCCATTGACATCGGCAGTCGGCAGCGGTCGCAGGTACTCGATACCGAACCAGCTCGCGATCCATGGGAAAAGATCGACCGGGATCAAATCGATCGCATTCATCAGCGCAACCCACACGAAGACGGTGAGCGCGAGCGGCGCGATGAACTTGAGGTCGCCGTGCACCATGCTCTTGGCTTGCTCTTCTACGAATTCGATGAGCATTTCGACGGCGGCCTGGAATCTTCCCGGAACGCCAGGCGTCGCCTTGCGAGCCGCGAAACAGAACGGGATCAGGAACACCAGCCCGCAGAGGATGGAAAAGAAGAGCGTGTCGAAGTGAACGATGCTGAAATCGATCAGGGCCCGCGCCTTGCCCGACGCGTTGTGGTGCAAATGGTGGGAGATGTACTCGGCGAAACTGTGCTCTCCGCCCGCCTCACTTGCCATCAGCCCCAGCCGCATGATTCACCCGAAACGTCAGCCACACCCAATATGCCAGCAGCGCCGCGAACAACCCTCCGAGCAACCCAAGCGGCTCGAAACGCCCCGAACGAAAGGCGATGACCAGAAGGCTGACGGTCAGCGCAACCTTGATCACCCAAGCCGTCACGAAGCTCAGCACGCTCATCCGCACGCCATGTGTCAGGCTGTGCCGAAACAGCGTCAGCGCCATGTAGAGCGTCCACGCTGAGCCGATCGCACCGCCCACCAACAACGAGAGAGCGACCCGAACGTCCCAGACGATCGCACCCACAACGGCGATCGCGGCAATCCATCCCACCTGCCATGCCAGGATCCGCAGCGCTTGCACCGCCGTAGCGGCAAGGACATTCCTGCTCACTGGTCGATGGGCAACAAAAATGCCACGGCGTAGTCCGAGCGTTCGGCAACGTGTGGCATTTCGAAATTCAGCTTATTTCCGGCGCCAAGACCCCGGACCCCGGCCGGAAAAGGCGGCGCATTATACGGTTCGTTTTGCAGTGCTTCAAGGAAAGGGAAGTGCGCGTTTGCCGCTAATTTCAGGCGACAGAATGCGCTCACGGGCTTGGGACTTTGGGCGTGGGGCTCGAGCGCGAAATGAAGCACGCGCAAACACGCGTTCCAAGTAAACGCGGCCTACAGAGTGCACCGATTTCGATGTGCAGACTTGGTTGGAATAACAAACGAGCTGGATAAGGACTCTGGAAGGGAGGAGAAGGGTATGCGCGCTGCGGGGTTTCTAGCCCGAGCCCCGAGCCCTTACTTGATCCGCTCGAGAATCCCGTCCAGCTCATCCAGCGAGTGGTAGCTGATGATGAGCTTGCCTTTGCCCGACGAGGAATGCCGGAACTCGACCTTGGCGCCGAGCTTTTCGGCCAGCTCGCTTTCGAGCTTGGCGATGTTGGGATCGGGGCGTGCCGATTCTTCCTTGGTCGACTGCGGGCCAGCTTGCAGCCGCCGCACGAGCGCTTCCGTCTCGCGCACGGATAGGTTCTTTTTGACGACGAGTGCGGCGACCTCCGCCTGCTGGCGCTTCTGTTCGAGGCCGAGCAATGCGCGCGCATGCCCCATCTCCAGCTCCCGCTGCTCGACGAGCGCCTTGACCTCATCGGCCAGCTCGAGCAGCCGCAGGAGGTTCGACACCGCCGCCCGGGAACGCCCGACGGCTTCCGCGGCACCGGCATGCGTCATGTCGAATTCGTTGATCAGCCGCTCGAGCGCGCGAGCCTCTTCGAGTGGATTCAAGTTTTCGCGCTGAATGTTCTCGATCAGCGCCATCGCGACCGCAGCGTCGTCGGGAACGTTGCGCACGATTGCCGGTATTTCGTGCAACCCTGCCATTTGAGCAGCGCGCCAACGCCGTTCGCCCGCGATGATTTCGTAACGACGCGGCTGCGTGCCGGTTGCATCGCTGATCGGGCGCACGACGATCGGCTGTACGACGCCCTGCGCCTTGATCGAGTCGGCGAGCTCTTGAAGGCTCTCAGGGCGCATGTCGATGCGCGGTTGATATTTGCCGCGCTGGAGCAGATCGATCGGAATCTTCTGCAGCTCTTCGTCCGCACGCAGCGGCGTTACCGTCGCAGTCTCAGCGGCAGCCACGGGTTGACCGAGCAGTGCGCCCAGTCCTCGGCCGAGACTTGGTCTTTTCGTCGCCATGGTGCGTGCCGTCGGTGGAAGATCGCGAATAGTAGTGCAGCGTCGCCGAAGTCGATAGCGCCCGCGCCGTTGCATCGCCCGAATCGCGAGTGCGCAATTGGAGCACTAGGTTACGAGAACCTATCTCAAGACGTCACGAAATTCAGCGTAACTCGCCGCGGCCGCGGAGACGACTGGCTCAAGAGGCCACAGCCTGGCCGAGCGCTGCTTGTTCGTCCCTGCGGATCATTTCGCCGGCCAGTGCGAGGTAGGCCAGCGCGCCGCGCGATTCGCGATCGTAGTGGAGCGCCGGCTTTCCGAAGCTCGGCGCCTCTGCGAGCCGTACGTTGCGCGGAATGATCGTGCGAAACACTTTGTCTTGGAAATGCTCGACGAGCTGGGCCGAGACTTCGTTGGCGAGATTGTTCCGCGGATCGAACATCGTGCGCAGAATCCCTTCGATTCGCAGATTCGGATTCGGACCGGCTTGGATTTGCTCGATCGTATTGAGAAGCGCCGTCAGTCCCTCGAGCGCGTAATACTCGCATTGCATCGGAATGAGCACGCCATCCGCCGCAACGAGCGCATTCACCGTGAGCATGTTCAAAGACGGCGGACAGTCGATCAGGATGACATCGAACTGATCGCGAATCGGCTGCAACGCATCGCGTAGCCGCGCCTCGCAACCGGGTTTGCCCGTCAGCTCCACCTCGGCCGCGACCAGATCCTGATTGGCCGGAAGCAGTTTGAATTCGGCATATTCGAGCGGCACGATCGCCGAGGCGGCATCGCAATCGCCGAGCAATACATCCGTGGTCGTGCGCTGAACGGTGCGCTTGTCGACGCCGCAACCCATCGTCGCATTGCCCTGCGGATCGATATCGACAAGCAATACGCGCCGGCGCGTCGCCGCAAGCGATGCAGCCAGATTCACGCTGGTCGTCGTTTTGCCGACGCCGCCTTTTTGATTCGTGACTGCGAGAACGCGGTGCATGGGATTAAAGGCGACAGGCTACAGGCCACAGGCGGCAGCTGGAACGAACGCGCAAGCGACGGACAGACGCTTCATGATCGAGTTCGTCAGCCAAGCGAAGATTGGATGCTCGGTGATCGACATGTTTGGTCGTTGCCTGTTGCCTGTCGCCTGTAGCCTGCACGACCGCTACACGCGATCGTGCGAACGGCAGATTTCCACAAGATGCCGCTCCTCGTCCAGACCGGGAATCGCAAGTCGGTGCACGGCCGCAATTTTCCAGCCGCTCGGCAACGCCTCGAGCTCCTCCGTCGGGTAACGGCCTTTCATTGCGAGCAAACGCCCGCCGCCCACGCACAAGTGGCCGGACCACTTTACGAATCGCTCGATCGGACCGACCGCGCGCGAGACCACGGTGTCGAAGCGCTTGTCCGGACGATAGCTTTCCGCGCGCGCATGTACAGTCGTGACGTTCGGGATCCCAAGCAGTTGTGTCACGTGATCGATGAACTTGAGCTTTTTAGCCGTCGAATCGAGCAACGTGAACG
>DATCLP010000237.1:0-2658 GCA_036563855.1 Steroidobacteraceae bacterium
GAGTGGCGCTCAGGGAAGTGGCAAATCGACGCTGGCTCGCCGCCTTACGCAAGACCTGATAGCGCGCGGTTTCAAGGTCGCGACGCTCGCGCTCGACGACGTGTACCTGCCACGTGCCGAACGCGAGCATCTGGCGCGCACGGTTCATCCGTTGCTCGAGACGCGAGGTGTGCCGGGCACGCACGATGTGGCCCTTGCGTTGCAACTGCTGAGTGAGCTTGGCGGAACCGGCACCGTGTGGCTGCCGGTGTTCGACAAGGCCATCGACGACCGCCGACCGAAAACCGAATGGGTACCGGTCGAGGCGCCGGTCGATATCGTGTTATTCGAAGGCTGGTGCGTGGGTGCCGTACCGCAGTCGGAAGCCGCACTCGTCGAGCCGATCAACACGCTCGAGCGAGAGGAGGATCCGGACGGCGTCTGGCGCAAATACGTGAACCGCGGGCTCGCCGATACCTATCAGCGGTTGTTCGCAAGAATCGATTTGCTCATCCTGCTTGCGGCTCCGAGTTTCGATGTCGTCTATCGTTGGCGGCTTCAACAGGAGAATGAGCTGCGTAGCCGTATTGCCGAGGAGGGCGGCGACGGATCGCAATTGATGGATGATCGGCAGCTCGAACGCTTCATTGCTCACTACGAACGTCTGACGCGCCACATGCTCGACGAGATGCCGACCCGTGCCGACATCGTCGTGAAATTGGGTTCCGATCGTCGGATGACGCTCGAAGTGCCTAGCGTGCAATCGTAGTCATTCGCCGTTTTCAGCTCGAACTGCGCCGGCGCCGCACTGGCGTCGTTCGACGCGGCGGCTCGCTCACCCGCAAGGCGTGCGTCGACTTGACTTCCTCGAGCACGAAATAGGTTTGCGTGTGTCGTACGCCTCGGACGCTCGTAATCTTGTCGCCGAGAACGCGACGATACTCTTCGAGATTGCGCACGCGCGTCTTCACCAAGAAATCGAAACCGCCAGCAACCAGGCAGCATTCGACGATCTCCTCGACGCCGAGCACGGCTTGTTTGAACCGTTCGAGCACATCGGGCGTTGCGTGATCGAGCGTTACTTCCGTGAAAGCCAACATGTTGTAGCCCAAGCGCTTCGGGTTCAGCTTCGCGAAGTAGCCTTCGATATATCCATCGCGTTCCAGGCGGCGGATGCGTTCGATGCAAGGCGTCAGGGTCAAATTGACCTGCCGCGCAAGCTCGGCCGCAGTGAGGCGGCCATCGGCCTGGAGCAGGGACAACAGTTGCCGATCGATCCGGTCGAGCTCGCGCACGGGCTCCAAGGGGGCGTCGTCCATAGTGGTTTCTACTTTTTTGAGACTCTTGATTGGCACATTACACTACTCAGATCGCAGTAGGGTAGCGCGTTATACTTAGGCAGTGAACGCTCGCACTGAGCTTCTATGTTCAACCATCCCTCATTCGATGCTCATGAACGCGTCGTCTTCGTCCACGACGCAAGCTCGGGTCTGCGCGCGATCATCGCCCTGCACTCGACCGTCCGCGGACCGGGTGCCGGCGGTTGCCGTTTCTGGCATTACGAATCGCCGGACGACGCGTTGACCGATGCGCTGCGCTTGTCGCGCGGCATGAGCTACAAGAACGCGATGGCGGACTTGCCGCTCGGCGGCGGCAAGGCAGTCGTCTTGCTGGACAAGTCGCATTCGAAGACGCCGGAGCTGTTGCGGGCGTTCGGCCGATTCGTTCATTCGCTCGGCGGTGCGTACATCACCGCAGAGGACGTGGGCGCAAGCGTTGCGGATATGGAGATCGTCGCTTCGGAGACGCCGTACGTGAGCGGCTTGCCGCGAACGGCTGTGTCGGCAGACGGCAATCCGGCGCCGAAGACCGCGTTCGGCGTGTATCTGGGATTGAAGGCGGCCGTGGAATTCCAACTAGGGCGCACCGAGCTTCGCGGTCTCACGGTCGCCGTCCAAGGCGTAGGGGGCGTCGGCTACGAACTCTGTAAGCTGTTGGCTGCAGACGGGGCGAACCTGCTGGTTGCCGATGTGTTCACGGATCGCGTCGAGCGTGCCGTGCGCGAGCTGGGTGCCCGCGCTGTCGATAGCGCACGGATTCTCGAGGAGCAAGCGGATGTCGTGGCGCCGTGTGCGCTCGGCGCTGTGCTCAACGCGACGACGATCGCGCGGCTCAAGACGAAAGTAATTGCCGGCGCCGCGAACAATCAACTCGCAACGCCCGAAGACGGTGCGCGATTGTTCGAGGCTGGAATCCTTTACGCACCTGACTACGTCATCAACGCAGGCGGCATCATCAGCGTCGGCAGGGAGTACTTGGGCGGCGCAACCGCCGAATCCATCGATCGGGAGATTCGCAAGATTCCCGAGCGTCTACTGATGATCTTCGAACGCTCGCGCCGCGAGCGGCGTCCGACCAGCGACATCGCTGATGAAATGGCGAGGGATAGGATCGGAAGGGCGCGGCTCGTGACTCGCGCAGAGTGGTGATCCGACTGCAGTCGATCAGGAGAGCGCGACATGCGTGGTTCGCTCGAGCAACTGTTTTCAGGTCAAGCGCAAGTCACGAGCCGCCGATCACGAGTCACGGCCGATCTTCGACGAGTCACTAGTCACTAGTCACGAGTCACGAACGAGCTATGAAATCCCGCCTCCACGTTCCACGCGCACCGGCTCGTCC
>DATCLP010000238.1:0-4172 GCA_036563855.1 Steroidobacteraceae bacterium
GTCGTCGGCAGCGGGCGATGCGATCCGATCGCATCGCGCGGCGCGATGTGGCATGCGCGTACCGGCTCGTTCATGCCGCTGGGTATGAAATCGAAATAAAGGCGCGTGCAGTCGTCCAACATGAATGGATGCTGGATGCCCACGATCTTCCCTAAACACGTCACCCCTACCCGCGCAATCAAGCGTTGCTTCGCCGCGCGGTGAGCAGCGAGCGCATGCTTGAGCGCCAGCCATACTGTAAGTGCCGTCAGCAATCCGAGGGTGAGTGAAACTTCTTCGGGCATGGCGAGAAACTCCATCTCTTGGATGAAGCGTGCATCTGCCCTCCCTTAGCAGCCATCAGGCAATCCCTCGGCTTGAGGTCAGCCGCCCGCCAGAACGCCCACGAGGTGCCGCATCATTTTCGATTCGCTGCAGCAAAGAATCGGTCTTGCAATCGAGCGCCTGCAAGCGATCATTTGCGATGGTTCACGTGGAGACGGCAATGGCGACGGGCTGGGCAGGCGACGGCGCAGTACACGATCAGATCGAGGCGACGGTCACGGACGGGATTCGTCGCGCGCAGAGCCGTTTGCCGACCGGACCCAGTCTGACCCATTGCGCAGAGTGCGGTGCAAGCATTCCTGAAGCGCGACAGAAAGCGATTCCTGGCGTGCGGCTTTGCGTCGCATGCCAAGAGTCGCACGACCGCGAAGCACGCAGTTTCACCGGCTACAACCGCCGCGGCAGCAAGGACAGCCAGCTGCGTTAACCGACTCGATCACGGGCGTCGGGCGGCGCGCCCATATCGCACTTCCTGCATTCGAGCATTCGCCCGATCGCGGCGGCGCGACCTTCTTCAGTCACCACCCACGGCCGTAACGTCCAGGGCGGATCGTGCCGGACATGCTGGAAATGTCCGCATGCCAGCTCTGCGACCCAGTGCTTCTCGCTGTCGAGATGGAATCCGGTGATGGGCTGCTGCATGCCTGCTCGCCTCGAACCGATCATGCTCTCGCATGCAGATGCGGTCCATGGCTATGCTTTGCCTCGGTCCTCGAGGAGATTCGAACCATGGTCTACTTGATCGCCGGCCTCGTGTTGTTCCTCGGCATTCATTCGGTCGCCATCGTTGCGCCCGATTGGCGCGAGCGGATGAGACAGCGACTCGGTAAGAACGGTTGGAAGGCCATTTACACCGTGATCGCGCTCGCCGGTTTCGTTCTCATCATCTACGGCTACGGCCAAGCACGCCTGGATCCGGTCGTTTTGTACGTGCCGCCAGTGTGGACACGGCATCTCAGCGCGCTACTCATGCTGCCGGTCTTTCCGCTGGTCTTCGCGGCCTATTTGCCCGGCAAGATCAAGTCGACGCTCAAGCATCCGATGCTTGCGGGCACGAAGGCATGGGCGCTGGCGCATTTGATCGCGAACGGCATGCTGGCCGATGTGCTGTTGTTCGGCGGCTTTCTGGTTTGGGCGGTTGCCGATCGAATCTCGCTCAAGCACCGCACGCAACCCGATCTGAAGACGGCTCCGCCGTCCAAGCTGAATGATGTGATCGCAGTCGTGCTCGGCTTGATCGTCTACGCCGTGTTCGCGCTATACCTGCACGTGCGGCTGATCGGGGTGTATCCGTTTGCGGTTTAGATGGCAGCGCGTCGAGATGAGCTGCATGCACAGCCGTCTCGACGCGGATCACCGCTGAAAAGAACGTTACGACTTGCTGAGCGCAGCTTCGATTGCCCGCTTCAATTCCTCGCTGGTGGGCTCGACCCTGCTGCCGAAGTGAGCGATCACCTTACCGTCGCGCCCGACGAGATACTTGTTGAAGTTCCAGTTCGGCTCCTTGCCGGTTTTCGCGCTCAAGCGCTTGAACAAGGCATTCGCCTGGTCGCCCTTCACGGAAGACTTGCTGAACATCGGGAACGTCACGCCGTAGTTCAGCTTGCAGAATTCTTGAATCTCGCTATCGGTCTCGAGCTCCTGGTTGGCGAAATCGCCGGATGGGAAGCCGAGCACGACGAGGCCGCGATCCTTGTACGTTTGATAAAGCTTCTCGAGTCCCTCGTATTGCGGCGTGAACCCGCATTTGCTTGCAACGTTCGTCACCAGCAGCACTTTGCCTTGATAGGTCTCGCAGATGTTTTCTTCGGGACCGAGCAGACGTTTGTGCGTCACGTCGATGTCGGTCGATCGGCAATCTGCAGCCCACACGGAAAAGGCACACAGGCTCAGCAGTACGGTCGATGTGATGCGCATAACTGAATCCCCCGACGTTCTTTACTTGCCCCGCATACCTTACAGATTTGGACGCTTCGGCAGGAAGTGGCTTCGCGCTCGAGGCTGCCGGCTTGGTGTGAAGCGCGTCTCGGAGCGTCCGTTATGCCGACTGTCGCAAGCTGAAGACGAAAGCTGACCCTGGTCGGAACTTGACAAATTCTGTCCAAAACCGCCCGCCGCGAGATACGCCTAACCCCCTGAATATCAGGCAGTTAACCCCTGGCACGGCCATTGCAAAAAGTCCGAGCAAACCATCAGGCGGGAATCGATCATGAAGTGCGAAGTCGTTGGTTGGCTGTTCGTGGACGCCGAAAGGCCGCAGCTGCTCGTGCGCGACCGGATCAAGGGCGAACCGCAGCCTGTGAATCTGGACTCGGAAGCCGCAATTCAGACGGGCTCGTTCCGCCGCGGCCAACCGATCATCGATCCGGTGACGAAGAAGACGATCGGCTTCGAAATGGAGCCGCTGCCCTCTCCGTACGTCGCTTCGCTCTGATCCGAATCGAAACCGTCAACTCTTTCCCCTGCGATGCTCCCGGAAGCGGCATGCGAGGCGCACGAGCAACGTGCGCCTCGCACTGCTGCGTCAACACGGTAGGAACGTGAACGCGAGCGTTCCCATCACGAACCACAACGCCGCAAAGATCAGGCGATAGCCGAACATCAAGCGGAAATCGACGCGCGCGATGCTTGCGCCGACTACGGCCCAGAACGGCGTGAGCAAGTTGCCCATGTGATCGCCAACGCTCAACGCCAGCAATCCGCGCTGCGCAGTGTGGCCAACTGCTTCGGCGGCTTGCACGGTGACGTAACCTTGAATCAGCCATTGTCCGCCGCTCGTCGGAATGAAGAACGACACGATCGCGCTCACGACGACGATCAACAACGAGAACGAGTACGGCGTCATGATCGGATCGAACAGCGACACGAGATACTGTCCGACAGGCGTGAACTGAATCAGGCCCGCGACGCCCGCATACAGGTGATAGAGCAGCACGATCGGCCAGGCGAGGCCCACCGCTTCGCGCAGCGCGCGCGTAAAACGATGGATGTTGCCGTGAAAGATGAGCCCGGCCGTGAGCACGATCGTGTTCATCGAGTTGATGTCGAGGCTCAAGTCCTTGACGAAGAAATGCGTGTACAGCCACGCGAGCAGCATGGCCACGAGCGGCACGATCACGAGCGGGCTGTGCTCGAGCCAGAGCGCTGGCGTGAGTTTTCCGGTCGGCTTGTCGTCGACGGGTTCGGCGACGCTTGCTTGCGCAGCGGAGAACTCAGAGATCGGGCGTACCTTCTTCGGCATGAACACCACGCCCGTGATGATCGTCGCGGCGAGGAATGTGACGACGAGAATGATCGTGGCCGGCGCCCAGAGTGTCGTGCTGAGCGGCATGACGCCTGTGACTTCTTCGAGGAAGTGACCCGGCGTTGCCATGAGGAGCGGCGCGCTGCCCGAGAATCCGAACTGCCAGATCGCACCTGCGCCCGCGAGCGTCGCGAGCATGAACAAGAAGTCGACGCGTAGGCCTTTTGCTTCCGCTTGACGACAGAAGTGAATGGCGACGAGCGGCCCGAGCGCGATCGATAGCCCCCAGTTCAGATAGGCGATCGCGCCTGACGTCAGCACTGCGCCCGCCACGACCTGCGGCACCGTGCGCGGCAATCGCGAAAGCTTGATGATGATTCCCTTGAAGAACGGCGTTGCGCCGAGGATGAGGCTGAGAACCAGGATCAGCGTCATCTGCATCGTGAACGCCAGCAGATTCCACAGGCCTCGATAGTACGCATCGATGGTCTCGGCGAGCGGCGTGCCGATCCCGAGCGACAGCACGAAGAGAACGACCATCAGCAGGATGGAGGTCGTGATCGCGTCCGGTACGACCCGCTCCATCACCAGCGCGAGCTTGTCG
>DATCLP010000239.1:0-1720 GCA_036563855.1 Steroidobacteraceae bacterium
AACTCGCGGAGCGTTCGCAAGTGGCGGCCCAGGAAATCGGCGAAGTGGCGGGTTCCTCCGTGGAATTGGCCGAACGCGCCGGCTCATTGCTCGAGGACATGGTCTCGGCAGCACGCCGAACGGCCGATCTCATTCAAGAAATCGCTGCTGCCAGCCAGGAGCAATCGGCGGGCGTGGGTCAGATCAATGTCGCGATGACGCAGCTGTCGCAGCTTACCCAACAGAACGCCTCGGCCAGCGAAGAACTTGCGGCAACCTCCGAGGAGATGAGCGCCCAGGCTCAGCAGCTCCAGGCGACCATGAGCTTCTTCAAGACCAATCAGATCGCTCAGACCATGCGCGCGCCGGCGAACGTCAGTAAGTCTGCCGCGCGACGCGCGCCGTCGGTGAAGATCGAAACCCTCAAGACGCAACCTGCCGTAGCGGCTGCGGCCGCGTCCTCGGGCAACGGCGTCGATCACAGCGACGTCTTCGAACATCAGTTCGTGCGCTTCTAGGTGGCTGCCATCATGAGTCAAGCACTGGCGGTAAGCGAAACCGCAGAAACGCGGCAGGATCAGCATCAGTACCTCACGTTCGTGCTCGGTCGCGAGACATTCGCGATGGGCATCCTCTGCATCAAGGAGATCCTCGAGTATTCGACTCCGACGGAGATCCCGATGATGCCGAGCTTCATTCGCGGCGTCGTGAATCTGCGCGGCGCGGCCGTGCCGGTCGTCGACCTGTGCGCACGGTTCAATCGGCCGGCCTCGCCGGTCACCAAGAAGAGCTGCATCGTCATCGTCGAAGTCGGAGCGGGCGAGCTGCGACAGGTCGTCGGCGTCGTCGTCGACGCGGTGAGCGAGGTGTTGGAGATCGCCAACGCCGACATCGAGCCGCCCCCGAGCTTCGGCGCGTCGATTCGCGCGGACTTCATCCAGGGCATGGGTAAAGTGCGGAACAAGTTCGTCATCATTCTCGATGCCGAGCGCGTGCTGTCCGCGGAAGAGATGCAGGCCATCGCCGCAGCGGCGGGCTGATCATGACCATCTTCAAGTCGAGGAGGGCTACGGAGACGCCGAGCGCAGCGCAGACGCACGAGCGTGCGCGCGGCACGGCGCTGTCCGCACTGCCGATCCTGGCGAGACAAGTCGACACGGCGCGCTCGCAGATGGAAGAGGCGATCGTCGCGCTGAGCGCACGTTTCGCTCAGATCGTCGAGCGCCTCGACACGACGCTGCGCGCTTCCGAGAATTCATTGACGGAAGGCAACGTCATCTCGACGCTCGAACGCGGACGGGAGGACCTCGTCCAGGTGATCTCTGCGCTGAGGGAGCTGCAGGAAAGCCGAGGCGCGCTGGCGGAGGAAATTCGCAAGCTCGCCGCGCACACCACCGAACTGCGCACGATGGCCGGCGAGGTGGAGCAGATTGCCTTTCAGACCAACATCCTGTCGCTGAACGCAGCGATCGAGGCTGCGCACGCCGGCGATGCGGGAAAAGGATTCGCAGTGGTGGCGCAGGAAGTGCGCGTTCTGTCGCGAGCCTCCCGCGAAACCGGACGTCGGATCACCGACAGGGCGGATGCAATCGCCGACACGTTGGCTTCGGTCATGGAGGCGAGCGAGGCCGCCCTGGTTCACGAAGCCGAGGTCATCGGCAGCGCGGAGGCGAAAGTCGGCGAGGTCGTGAATCACTTCTCGTCGGTGAGCAGACAGTTGACGCGTTCGACCGAGCAGTTG
>DATCLP010000240.1:0-2531 GCA_036563855.1 Steroidobacteraceae bacterium
TGTCGGCTATCACAACGAGCTTGCGGGCTTCATCGATTCCCACTATCCGGGTCGCGGCGTCATCGAAGACGTCAACGGCGGCACGAAGTCCGGCGGACGTATCGCCGTGCTGATTCGGCCCAACGAGAACTTCTCGATCACCCCGCGCATCGTGTACCAGAAGCTGGATACCGACGGTTTTCCGCGTATCGACGTGTACAACATTCTGGGCAATCCGTACACGACGACCGAGCCGCCGGTGAATCCCGGCAAGCGCGGCCAGGTCACGCAGCTCGAGGAAGGTCTCGAGGACGAATTCCTGCTCGCGGATCTCAAGCTCGAGGTCGGATTCGGCGGCGTCACCTTGACTTCGATCACGTCGTATACCGACCGCGATGTGGTTGTCGTGCGCGATGCGAGCCAATTGACGGGCAGTGTCACGCTGAGCCTGGGCGGGGCAGCCGGTATCGCGCCGACCTCGGCCGAAGTGCGCTTGAATTCGCCTTTGATCGATACGACGACGCTGAAAGCGTTCAGCCAGGAGATCCGCTTGGCGTCCGACGGCGGCGGCGCGTTCGAGTGGCTCGTCGGCGCGTTCTATCAAGATATCGACCGCGACTATGGCCAGAACCTGCCGACGCCAGGTTACGACGCGCTGCTGACGCGACTGGGATTCCCGACGAGCCCTGCCTTCAATGCACCGCCCGACACGCCTTACTACTCGGAAGTCCCGTACGACTTCAAACAGCTTGCGATCTTCGGCGAAGGCACGTTCCATTTCACGGATCAGTGGAGCCTGATCGCCGGTGTCCGCTACTACGATTTCGAGGAAGAGCGGTTCCTCACGTTCGCGGGCGTTTTCGCCGACGTGGGGTACACGCGTCAGCCCGGTTCGACGAGCTCGGACGGTTTCTCGCCGCGCGTGATCGTGCGATACACGCCTTCGGATACGGTTTCGTTCAATGCGCAGGTCTCGCGCGGCTTCAGGCTCGGCGGCATCAACGATCCCTTGAACGTCTCGCTGTGTACGCCGGACGATCTCGTCACGTATGGCGGCAAGCCGACGTTCAAAGACGAGAAGGTGCTCAACTACGAGATCGGTGCCAAGACGCAGAGCGCCGACCGCCGAATCACGTTCAATGCCGCAGTCTTCTATTCGGACATCGACGATCTGCAGGTCATTGCCGATGCGGGCTCGTGCTCGTCGCGTATCGTGCTGAACGCGCAGGCGGAAAGCCTCGGCGCGGAGATTGAGCTCTTTGCGCGTCCGAACGAGAACTGGGACTTCGGACTGTCGGCCACGTACGTGAATGCGGAGATCACCGAGTCGCAATTCGCGGGGAGCTCGCCGATCGCCGGAATTCGCAAGGGCAATCGTCTGCCGACTTCACCTGAATTCCAGGCGGCGGCGAGCGTAACCTACATGCAGCCCGTCGGGGCGTTCGAAGGCTTTGCTAGTCTGACGCTGCAGCACGTGGGCTCTTCGTATACGCAGCTTGCGGATCAAGAACCGCCATTCGGCTGTATCGGTTGTCCAGGCGTCGGCTTCTTCGACTTCGGCAACCCCACGATCAGCGAATTCCGGTTCGATCCGAAGCTGCCTGATTATCAGCTCGGCAATATTCGTTTCGGCATTCGTAACGATCGATTCGAAGCGGCGGCGTTCGTGAACAACATCTGGGACGAGCGGGCACTCCTGTCCATCGACCGCGAGCGCGGTACCCGGGCGCGCGTGGGTTACCTAACGAACGTACCTCGAACCTACGGGGTGACGGCACGCTTCATCTTCTGAAGCGCGGTGATGTTTCAGGCGTGAGCGGCATGGAGCGCTCCTGTTAGACTTTCCGCATCTTTCTTGCGGAAGTCGGGAGCGTTTCATGCCTATCCGCCAATCCATCGCCCATCTCATTCGAGCGTCGGCAAGCGGTGCACTGTTGGGTGCACTCGTGCTGCTGAGTGCTTGCGATCGCGAGCCCGCGCCAACGCAATCCGAGACGCGAACAGGCTCTGCCGAGGCATGGACGCAATTCGTCGATCGATTCATCGAGGATTACTTCAAGGCGCAACCTGCCGCGGCCGTGATGAGCGGGCGGCACGAGTTCGATGGACAGCTGCCGGATTGGAGCGCTGATGGGATTCGAGCGGAGATCGCCCGACTCGAGAAGCTGCGGGCCGAAGTGCTCGAGTTCGGTGACGAGCAACTGCCCACGGCCGATCTACGCTTTCAACGCGATTACGTGTTGAGCCGGATCGACCACGACTTGTTCTGGTTGCGCGACGCCAGGCAGCCGTTCACGAATCCCTCGTTCTATTTCAACGTCGGGCTCGATCCGAGTACGTATGTGTCCGTGCCGTACGCACCGCCCGAGCAGCGCTTGAAAGCATTTGTCAGCTATGCGCTCGCGCTGCCGACTGCGGCACAACAGATTCGCGCGAACTTGGGCGGGTCACCGTTGCCGCGCACGTTCATCGACTTCGGCGTGGCAGGCTTCGGCGGGTTGGCAGAGTTTTTCCGCACCGATGTGCCGCAAGCGTTTGCAGAAGTACAGGAC
>DATCLP010000241.1:0-2901 GCA_036563855.1 Steroidobacteraceae bacterium
CGCGCGGAAACCGCCCACGTTCGCGATGAAGCCGGCGCTCCACTGGAACGACTCTTCGGGTTCGAGATCCGGGTTACCGGCCAACCGCACCGGACGGCTTGCACCGAGGATCTGGCTGAAGCCGATCGCGGTGTCGTCCACGAGCTGCGTTTGCGCCGGCGCACGGAACGTCGTGCTAGCAGCAGCGCGGAAGGCGAGCTGATCGATGATCTGCCACTTCAGCGACAGCTTCGGATCGAAGCTCGAACCGCCCTTGTTGCCGTAGTCCTCGTAACGCGCAGCCACTTGCATGTTCAGCGAATCGTGCACGGGCAAGCTGAATTCGACGAACCCTGCATAGACGCCGCGATCGAGATCCTGAGGACCATACGTCGACAGGAAGTTGAACGGGCTCTCGCCGTAGGGCAAGCAGGTCGTGTCACCGGTGATCGGCGTATCCGGACACGGCGTCAGATCGCGGTTGCTGATCGGCGTGTTCCAGTTCTCGACCCAGGTGTGCCGATACTGCACACCAGCCGCCCACCCCATCTGCCCGCCGGGCAGCGACACCGGCAGATCGCCGCTCAGCACAGTGTTGAATTCGGCGATCTTCGTCTTGTCGACATCGGACATCTGGACTTCCAGCCAATCGACGAGCTCACGCGAATTCGCCGCTGCTGCGACGTAGTTCGGATTCGGCACGCCCGTGCGTGTTGCCGGAAGCGCGTTCGAGAACGGGTTGAACCACATACATCCGTTCTGACCCGGCGTTGCCGTCGGCGACTGCCAATCGCAGTTCGGACCGCCCAAGCCGCGCAGCGCCAGCTGCAACCGGCCGGTGAGAATGTCCACTTCGTGACGTTGGCTTTCGCCCATCGAGTAGCCCACCGACGTCGTGAGGTTCACGCCGCCGATTTGGCCCGTGAGCTCTGCAGCGAAGCGCGCACCTTCTCGATCGAACGCATAGAGCGGCGTGCCGTCGTGTGCGTTCGGGCTTCCGGTCGCTAGGAACGGGCGCCAAGTCACGATCTGGATGTATGCGGCGGTGGTACCCGCCGGTACATATCCGGCACCCGGCGCAAATGCGCCCTGGAAGCCGGGATTCGTAATCGGGACGTAGAAGAACGGCGTCCTTCGCGGGTCGGTCGTGACCGGGCTCGACAGTGCAATGGCTCCCGGACCGGCGACGGTTTGGGTGATGTTGCGGATCGGCAGATACGACGGCGAAGCGCTGGCGTTCGGCACCTTGGTCTTGCCGTACACGGCTTCGAGCTTCAGCGAGAAGCTATCCGAAAGATCGAAGTTCGCGCTCGCAAACGCCTGATACGTATCCTGCTCGTCGACGATGTTGTCCCAAACGCTGAACTGCGTGACGCATTGGCCGGTGCTCGGATTGATCTCGCCGCCGAAGAACTGGCAGCCGGGATCCACGCTAAAGGGTTGGAGCGTCGCGCCGGTGAGGAAACGGAAATTACCGGGGTTCGAGCCTGCGCTCCAGCCGCCTTCCGGATTCTCGCGGTACGGACGCACCGCCCAGTCGCGATCGAGCGCGCGCAGCTGCGAACGGTGGAAGTAGTTCGCCGCGATGAAGAAGTCACCGCTGCCCCATGAAGTACCCCACGACAAACCTGCGTTGTAGTCGCCGTCGGAATCTTCGATGTGGCGGTAGTCTGCGCTCAGCTCCAAGCCGTCGACGCGCTCTTTCGTGATGTAGTTGACGACACCGCCGATCGCGTCGGAACCGTAGGTGGAAGCGCCGCCCTCTTTGAGGATTTCCACGCGCGCGATGGCGTTCGCAGGCAGCAGATTGACGTCCTGAGAAGCGAGTCGCTTGCCGTTCAACAAGACGAGCGTGCGGTTCGATCCGAAACCGCGCAGATTGACGAGCGTGGAACCGGTCGCCGCCTGACCGCGACCCGGCATGTGCCGGTTCGTCTCACCGACGATACCGTTCATCACGGTCACGGACTTGAGCATTTCGACCGGCGACGGCGCACCCTGCTTTTCCAGCTCCTCCGTGGAGATCACGTCGACCGGCAGCGCGGCGTCTTCGGCAGTACCGCGAATGTACGAACCGGTGACGATCACGATCTCCGCGATTTCGTCGGTGGTCGGCGCTTCCTGCGCGACCGTCGTGACGGACGCTGCCAGCGCGCCTGTCGCGAACAAAATGCGATGAATGCTCGCTCTCAACTTTGGACTCATGAAACACCCCAAATTGACGGCTGTTACGCCGGGCTAGACCAAGCGCCTCTCGACGAGGCGATTGCAAAACCTCGAGGAAAACGGGAGCGGAATTGCGGTCGAGCGCTGCAGGGCTGAAGACGTATGCACGTCGGCGGCAAGGAGGCGTATGCGCTTGCAAGAAGGCCATGCGCACACCGGAATACTGAAGCCAAATCGACATCCTCAGCTAATGTTGCATTTCGGCAACAATAAGCGAATCGACCGAAGAGTTTAGCGGGACACGCCTTGTACTTGAGAGCTAAACTTTAGGTCAAGTCAATGTGTGTAAAAAACTACGACGGAGGTTAGCGAAGTGATTTCGGCGCGAACTGCGACGAGTGTCGCGGTTTGACAGTTCGCGGCGGGAGAACGAGTGAAATTCGAAACGGGCACCGCCTCGTTTCAGTCGTAGCAACTAGAGAACACGCTCGCGCGCACGCGAGCAATTAGTGCGACTTTGCGATCCGCGTTCCGGGAATTCCCGCAATCGTCGAAAAATCCGACGCAGGACACATCGTTTGGTCCACGAACTAATCCTACGCGTGTTTCGGTCCGAGCGAGTTTTCGAGCGCCGTCGTCAGCGGCTTCATGAAATACGAGTCTTGCGGCATCAAGCGCACGTCGACCATGCGTTTCGTAAGCGCTTCTTTCACAACCGGCCCGACTGCCGCGACTTCGGTGCTTGCTAGCGCACGG
>DATCLP010000242.1:0-6006 GCA_036563855.1 Steroidobacteraceae bacterium
CCCTTCGGCTTCCGGACCGTTCACCGTGACGCGCCGCAGCCTGGAGCAGGTCGACGGCTCCGTTGCCTGGCCGATCGGGGAACGCTGGAGCGCATACGCCCGGATGGTCTATTCGCTCGAGGACGAGCAGCCGCTCGATCAATTCGCGGGCATCGAGTACCGCTCCTGCTGCTGGCGCCTGCGGCTCGTGGGCCGACGCTATGTCAGCAGTCGCGACGGCGACATGGATACGAGCATCCTTTTGCAGCTTGAACTTAACGGACTGTCCAGTGTCGGAACGAGCGCCGATACTTTCCTGGAGCGCTCGATTCAGGGATACTCCTTGCGAGCGCCGGAACGCGCGGTAACCCGCTGACCCACCGGCAATTTAGCCTCGGGCTAACCCATCGCGAACCCGGGATCCGGGTCTTACTGATTTGTCAGGCGACACTTGCATGAAACTTGCGCGTCTTGCTTCGTTCATTCTGACGCTCGCGCTGATGCCGGCACTGGCGTTGAGTCAGACGCGAGAGCTGTCCTCGAGCGGGGTGCTGCTCGATCGGATCGCAGCCATCGTCAACGACGGCGTCGTGCTCGTGAGCGAATTGGAACGACAGACCGAGGAAGTCATCGAGAGGCTACGCGAGCAAAACACCGAGCTCCCGCCGCGCAACGTACTGCGCCGACAGATTCTCGAGCGCCTGATCATCGAAGAAATCCAGATGCAGCGCGCGCAACGGCTCGGCATCGAAGTGTCCGATGAAATGCTGAACGGTGCGCTCGCGGACGTCGCCCAGCGCAACAACATCAGCTTCGCCGACCTGCCTCGCGCGCTCGAATCGCAGGGCATCGACTACCGCACCTATCGCGAGGAGATGCGCAAGCAAATCACTCTGCAGCTGCTGAGGCAGCGCGATGTCATCAGCCGCATCAATATCTCGCCGCGCGAGCTCGAGCAGGCGCTTGCACGTCTGCAGAATGCGCCCGATCAGAACAGCGAATACAACGTGTCGCACATTCTGATTTCGGTACCGGTCGCCGCCACGCCGGAGCAGCTACAGGCACGCGAGGCGCGGGCTCGAGAAGTCTACGAGAAAGCCAAGGCCGGCCAGGACTTCGCGCAGCTTGCGGTTACGTATTCCGACAGCTCGACGAACATCGAAGGCGGCTCGCTCGGTTGGCGCAAAGGCTCGCAGCTGCCTTCGATCCTGACCGACCTCATCCCGAAGATGAAACCGGGCGAGGTCTCCGAGCCGATTCGCACACCGAGCGGATTCCATATCTTCCGCCTGAACGAGGTCCGCGGCGGCGTACAGCAAGCGATCGTGTCTCAGGTGCACGCGCGACACATCCTGTTGCGCCCGAATGAGCTCGAAGACGACGAGACCGTCAGACAAAAGCTCGCCGACATCCGCAAACGCGTACTCGAGGGCGGCGAGGATTTCGGTGCGATCGCCGCAGTGACTTCCCAGGACCCGGGTTCGGCACCGCAAGGCGGCGATCTTGGCTGGGCAGGTCCTGGTACGTTCGTTCCCGAGTTCGAACGCCAGCTCGACGCTTTGAAAGAAGAAGGCGAGATCAGCGAGCCTTTCCGGACGCCGTACGGTTGGCACATTGTCCAGCTACTCGGCCGCCGCGTGCACGACGTCACGCAAGACCGTTTGCGTCAAATGGTCTTCGCGCAACTGCGCGAGTCGAAGGCCGAAGAAGAAACCGAGCTCTGGCTGCGCCGCCTGCGGGACGAGGCGTTCGTCGAATACCGCATGTAGGTCCGCCGCGTTCTTCGCGCCGGACCCGAAATATGTCCCTGCCCCGCATCATCGTAACATCCGGCGAACCGGCCGGCATCGGCCCCGATCTGTGCATCGCCATTGCGCAGCGCGCCTGGCCGTGCGAGCTCGTCTTCGCCGGCGACGAGCAACTTTTCGTCGCGCGCGCCCGTAGACTCGGCACAAGCATCAACGTCGTGCCTTGGAGCCCTCAAACGGCGCGTGCTCACGAAGCGGGCGTTCTCTCCGTTCTGCACGTTCCTGCCGCAGTCGCTCCTGTAGCAGGCAAGCTAGAAGTCGCCAACGCGCGCTACGTCTTGAACCTGCTCGATGCTGCGATCGACGGATGCATGCGCGGCACGTTCGCGGCTGTCGTCACGGCGCCCGTACAAAAGAGCGTGATCAGCGACAGCGGCGTGCAGTTCTCCGGCCACACCGAGTACCTGGCCGAACGCACGGGCGCGCCGCTGCCGGTCATGATGTTGGTCGCTGGAAATCTGCGCGTGGCGCTAGCGACGACACACCTTCCGCTCGCTGACGTCAGCCGCACCATCACGCCAAGCCTGCTGACCGACGTTATCCGCGTGCTCCATCGCGATTTGCGCACCAGATTCTCGATCGCCAGGCCGCGCATTCTCGTGTGCGGTTTGAATCCGCACGCAGGCGAATCCGGTCACTTGGGCCGCGAAGAGATCGACACGATTGCGCCGACGCTCGAACGTCTGCGTCTCGAAGGACTCACGCTCATCGGTCCCGCTCCTGCAGACACGGCATTCACTCCGCGCATGCTTTCTCAGGTCGATGTGGTGCTCGCGATGTACCACGATCAAGGACTGCCTGTGCTCAAGCATGCGGGTTTCGGACATGCAGTGAATGTAACGCTCGGACTGCCGATCATCCGAACCTCGGTGGATCATGGCACTGCGCTCGATCTCGCCGGGACCGGCAAGGCCGATGCGGGTAGTCTCATCGCAGCCGTCGAGCTGGCCTTGCAGCTTGCCTCGTCGGCCGGGAGCACAGCCTAAGTTTTGCACCTCCCATCCGCAGTACACGCAAGCGATCAGCGAAAGCGGTTCCTACACATGCATCGCGCGCGCAAACGCTTCGGCCAACACTTTCTGCACGACCGCGGCGTCATCGAGAAGATCGTTGCTGCGATTGCACCCTCTCCAGCGGATCGGCTCGTGGAAATCGGTCCTGGTCTCGGCGCCATCACGCTGCCGCTGCTCGATCGCGTAGGCCGCCTCGATGCCATCGAGATCGATCGCGATGCGATCCGGCACTTGCAGAACATCGCGCCACAACACGGCGAACTGCGCATTCATGAAGCGGACGTGCTGCAATTCGATTTCGCGCCATTGGCGAGCGGCCAGAAGTTGCGCGTCGTCGGCAACCTTCCCTACAACATCTCGACGCCGCTGCTGTTTCGTTTGATCGAGCAACGCGACCTCTTCCTGGACATGCATTTCATGCTTCAGAAAGAAGTCGTCGCTCGTATGGCTGCGCGCGCGGGCGATGAGGATTACGGGCGACTCTCGGTCATGCTCGCGCCTTGGGTGGAAGTCGAGAAGCTGTTCGACATCGGACCCGGAGCGTTCAAACCGCCGCCGCGCGTGGAATCGACATTCGTGCGTTTGAAGCCCCACGCGGCGCCTCCATTCGCGATCGAAGATGAGCGCAAGTTCGCGCGCGTCGTTGCCGCCGCATTTTCGCAGCGGCGCAAGACATTACGTAACGCGCTGAAGCCCTTGCTGACCGAGGCGCAAATCGAACGAGCCGGTATCGATCCGGGGGCGCGCGCCGAAACTGTGCCGCCGGCCGGCTTCGCCGCGCTCGCTGGACAACTCGACCCGCGAGTGTGTACAACAAGCGCAGCGACCGACGAGAAATCTGTCGGCTGACGGGGGACTCGCCATGGCGGACTACAAGAACATCCTGCTCGTCGTCGATTTGTCGGAAGACAGCCGAGTGATCGGCGAGCGCGCCAAATCCGTGGCGGCGGCATACGGAGCGCAAATCACTCTGCTCCACGTCGTCGAGTACGTGCCCGTCGAACCGATGGGCGAAGCGTTGTTGCCGACTGTGCAGATCGAAAGCGAGCTCGTCGAACGCGCCCGCACGAGGCTCGCGGAGCTCGCCCGCGAGCTGGGGCTCGAAAGCAGCAAACAGCTCGTCGAAACGGGAAGCATCAAGGCCGAAATCATCCGAACCGCGCAGCGTCTGGCCAGCGATCTCATCGTGCTCGGCAGCCGCGAACGGCACGGATTGGCCATCCTCTTGAACTTCACCGAGGACACGATTCTGCATGCTGCGCCCTGCGATGTGCTCGCTGTGCGCTTGCACTAGGACCTGTCTCAAGAACTCATGAGCGACCCCAACACACACAAGATTCGCGTCGACGTCAGTGCGACTTACGTCGACGAGCAATCCAAGCCAGAGGAAGGCCACTACGTCTTTTCTTACACGATCACGATCCGCAACGAAGGTAAAGTTCCCGCACGCCTGCTCACGCGGCATTGGGTGATCACCGATGCGAACGGCAAGGTCAAGGAAGTGCGCGGCGAAGGTGTGGTCGGCGAGCAACCCTATCTGCTCCCAGGCCAGGGCTTTCGCTATTCGAGCGCAGCCGTGCTCGAAACGCCGGTCGGCGCCATGCAGGGCAGCTATAAAATGCTTGCGGACGACGGCGCGCATTTCGATGCGCCGATCACGCCGTTTACGCTGGCGATGCCCGGGATGCTGCATTGATCGAAGGGCTACGGGCGCCGGGCAACTGGCAACGGTAAGAGCGGCTCGTCGATTCCGTTCACGCTCTGCCTGCAATTTGATCTTCAGTTTTATCGTCCATGCCCACTTACGCCATCGGCGACATCCAAGGGTGCTGCGACGAGTTCGAGACGCTGCTCGAACGCATCGCCTTCGATCCGATGCGCGACCGGCTTTGGCTGGTCGGCGATCTCGTCAATCGCGGACCGCGTTCGCTCGACGTCCTGCGGCTCGTGCGCAAGCTCGGTGATGCGGCCACCGTCGTGCTCGGCAATCACGACCTGCATTTGCTCGCTGTTGCATCGACGCCCAATATGCGCGCGAAGCGCGGAGACACGCTCGACGACGTGCTCGACGCGCCCGATCGCGACGAGCTGCTCGATTGGTTGCGGCGCCGACCGATCCTCCACCACGATCCGACGTTGAGCTACACGATGGTGCACGCCGGGCTTGCGCCGCAATGGGACCTCGCGACAGCGCGCCGGTGCGCGGCCGAGCTGGAGCAAGCATTGCGCGATGAACGAGCAGCGGCCGAGCTGTTTGCGCACATGTACGGCGACCAGCCGGATCGATGGTCGGAAGACCTGCAAGGATTCGATCGCCTGCGTTTCATCACGAATTGCTTTACGCGCCTGCGCTTCGTCACGGCGGACGGACGGCTGGCTTTGAAGCACAAAGGCACCGTCGCCGATGCACCCGCGGGACTGACGCCTTGGTTTAGAGCACCGGGCCGACGTACCCGCGACCAAAGGATCGTGTGCGGTCACTGGTCGGCGCTCGGGTTCTATGACGGCGATGGCGTGCTCAGCATCGATACGGGCTGTGTTTGGGGCGGTTCGCTCTGCGCCGTCAGGCTGGACGAACGTGCACCGCCCATCTTCGTGCCCTGCACCTCATCGAAATTACGGCCCGGCGACGAATGAGCGCATCGCGCCGCTCGCGGGTGGAACGGCGGGCAATCAACGCCTCGCGTGCCCTGCCTGCAGAACTCTCGGCTGAAACCCGGCATTCTTGCGCGTCCCGTCGCGCCCTGACGCTATACTGCCGACGCTGATTCAGAGGCGCTGTATGAAACCGCTACAGTCTTTCAATTTCCGCGAATGGGTCGATGCGCACCGCGAGTACCTGAAGCCGCCCGTTTGCAACCGGCAGGTTTTCCGCGAGTCCGAGTTCATCATCATGGTCGTAGGCGGCCCGAATTCGCGCACGGATTACCACGACGATCCGGGCGAGGAGTTTTTCTATCAGCTCGAGGGCGACATGCTCTTGCGCACGATTCAGGACGGCAAGCGCGTCGACATCCCGATCAAGGAAGGGGAAATTCTGCTGCTGCCCGCGCACGTCCCGCATTCGCCGCAGCGCTATGCGAACACGGTCGGGCTCGTCATCGAGCGCAAACGCCGTCCGGACGAGAAAGACGGTTTTCTGTGGTACTGCGATCGCTGCGACGCTCCGCTCTATTCGGAATACCTGCACGTCACCGACATCGTGG
>DATCLP010000243.1:0-4128 GCA_036563855.1 Steroidobacteraceae bacterium
AACCCTCTGACAGGCAGCTCGCGATGCCGAACGCATGGCGATCGTGAGTGTTCCGCGAGCGGCGACTCGCAGTCTTCGTACGAAGCGTGAATGCGATCAGCTGTAAAGAAGAAATGCTTGCCGCTCCTGCATCCATGCATCTTCATCGGGCCGCGTCAGCTCCTCGAGATCCGCCGGTTGCGCAGCAGCATCGTCGACCCAGCTTCTCAGCAGCTCGCTACCGTTGATCACGTCGATCGCCAAACGATCGTGGACGTATTCGTAAGGGAAGTCGCGCCAAAGCGGATAGTCGGGATAGAGACGGCGGATCGCTTTGAACGCAAGCGCTTGCAACCGCCACGGTTTGAATGCGTCGTGGTCGTAGCTCGGATGCTCGGTGTGGATCTGCAATCCCGCGCACAACTTACCGACATGTTTGTGGAACGTCGGCTCGAACCAGCAGGGGCGCAGCTTGCAGCCGCGCAGCCATGTCGGCTCCAACGTCTGCATCTCCGCAAGTACTGCGCGCGCGTCGATGTCCGGCGCCCCGAACAGTTCGAGCGGGCGAGTCGTACCGCGACCTTCCGACAACGTCGTGCCTTCCAGCATCACGGTGCCCGCATAGGCGCGCGCCATCCAGAGATTCGGTGCATTCGGGCTCGGATTGATCCAAGTGCGTTCGCCGAGCGGCCAGCCGTAACCCGGCGCTGCAGCCGGCTTCCAGCCTTCCATCTGGATCACACGGAAGTCGACATCGAGCTTGAAGTGCTGCACGAACCAATGCGCCAGCTCGCCGAGCGTCAGACCGTGGCGCATGGGTAGAGGTCCTGCACCGACAAAGCTTTCCCAGCCTGCGCGGAGCTTCAAGCCTTCGACCGGACGGCCGACCGGATTCGGGCGATCCAAGATCCAAACAGATTTCTTGTGTTGGGCGCCGGCTTCGAGCACGTAGAGCAGAGTCGTGATGAACGTGTAAATGCGACAGCCGAGGTCTTGCAGGTCGACGAGCAAGATGTCGAACGTGTCCATCATGGCGGGCGTGGGCCGACGCACTTCGCCGTAGAGGCTGAACACCGGAATGCCGTGAACCGGATCGTCGAAGTTCGGCGACTCGACCATGTTGTCTTGCTTGTCGCCCCGCAGACCATGCTGCGGCCCGAATGCTGCAGTGACGAGTACGTCGCCGGTTGCGATCAAAGCGTCGAGCGAGTGCGTGAGATCCGCGGTGACCGATGCGGGGTGTGCAAGCAGGGCAACGCGCTTACCGCGCAGCGGCGCACGCAGCTTTGGGTCGTCCAATAGCCGATCGATGCCGAGTTTCATGAGGTCGATCCCGTCGCGCGCAGCTCGCGTCCGTCCAAGATGAAGCTCTCGCGCGCGTGAAAGTCAGGCTTGTCTTTGCAATGTACCAGCGCCCAGTAGGAGATGCTGCCGTCGTTCATCTGTAACACAGCGGAGACTCCGATGCGATCGAGTCTCGCAGCGAGCGTCTTCGGCAGCGGGCAGGTCGCCGCCACTTCGAGTTTTCGCTCAGTTCGAACGCAGGCGATCGAAGGTGCCGAGTCGACGTCGGCGAGCCGCATGCCGACGCGGTAGTCGTCGAACTCGTAAGCAGCCCACTCCTGAGAGGGCGAGAAATTCAGCTCCCAATAACCGGTCGAGCTTTGAGGCTGCAGGAACAGCTCGAAACATGTGCTGCACCAAAGCTCATCGCGGCGGGTCGGTCGAGCAGGCGCTGGGATTGTCAATGCACCTATTTCGCCCACGACGGTATAGCTGACCTCGAGAACATTGCCCTGACGAGCAAGCTGCACATCAAAGCTCTCGATCTCGCGCACCGGCGTGGTGGGGTGGGGGATCAAACGGAGCGAAGGCATGCCCGGATTCTAGGCGGGCGACGGGCAACGGACTACGGGCGACGGCAACGAGTTGATAGTTGACAGTTGACAGCGATACGCGCGGTTAAGAACCCGGCGACGGGCTACAGGAGACAGTTGCGTCGCTCCACCTCTCCCTTCGGGAGAGGTCGCAGAGCGGAGCGTGCGGGTGAAGAAACATTGCGGCGCGACTGCCCACGCTTTCTTCGGCCTTCAGTCTTCAGACTCCAGCCTTCACCTGAGGCTGGCGATTCGTCAAATAGATCCCGAACGCAATCAACGCGAGCGCGACGACGAAGCGGAAAGTGATCGGTTCGTCGAGCAAAGTCGCGCCGGCGATGACGCCGAAGATCGGCGTCAGAAACACGAACGAAGATACCTGCGAAGCAGGGTAGTGCTTGATGAACCAGAACCAGAGTAGATAGCTTGCGAATGCGACAATGATCATCTGATAGGCGAGGGCGGACAGCACGAGCGGCGTCGGCGCGAACATGCCGCGCTCGCCGAACGCAAACGAGGCGGCGATCAGCGCAACTGCAGACACGACGAGCTGATACATGAGCGTGCGCTCGGGTTCAATGCGCGCGAGGCCGGTGCCTTTGACGAGCACAGTCGTTGCGCCCCAAGCAATCGCAGCACCGATCGCCATCACATCGCCCAATAGCGTGCGCATCGTCGGTGCACGCAGTCCGTCGTCGAAGGCGATCGCCACGCCGATGAAGGCGGCAAGCAAGCCGATCGTCTTCGCCAGCGTAAGCCGGTCGTTTGCCAGCACGAAATGCGCGCCCAGCGCAACGAAGAACGGCGATGTGTTCAGGAACACGACGCTGCGTGCCGCTGTGGTGTACTCGAGGCCCCAGTACAGCAGCAGGAATTCGATTGCGAACAGCAACCCTGCGGCAATGCCAGGTCCGGCCGTTCGATCATCTCGCAAGAGTGCAATACCGCGGTACTTACACCAGAGCGCCAGCAAAATTGCGGCGCCCGCCGAGCGCAACCCTGCTTGCAGGATCGGCGAAATGCCTGCGTTGCCGACCTTGATCGCGACTTGCCCAAGTCCCCACAGAGCACAAATCCCGATCAGCCCCAAAGCTGCGAACGGCCCGAGTGTCTTGTTGTGCATGGCGTTTAGGGCGACCTGCGCGCGTTTTCTGATCTGCGAAACGAACACACGGTAGAGCCGGCGCTGCTGAGCTGTTCAGGTCTGAACATGTCAAACATGGCGATGATCGGCGGGACACGCGGTATAGTGCGCGAACGACCCAGGGACGCGGGCACTCGCGCCAAGCGCCAAAGCCCAGTGGTTGGAAGAACTAAAGAGCATCCGGGGGAATGCAATGACCGATTCAGCCAACGCCACGATCGAGCCGACCGCCTCGTCCGCTTCAGCACCGCGCACCGCCGATGCTTCGCTCGTCGGCAGTTGGTATGCCAAATACGTGCTGGTCGTCTTGACGATCGTCTATGTGTTCAATTTCGTCGATCGTCAAATCATTTCCATTCTGGCAGAGGAGATCAAGGCGGACCTGAAGATCACGGATGCAGATCTCGGCATTCTCTACGGGACGGTCTTTGCCGTTTTCTATGCCTTGTTCGGCATTCCGCTCGGACGCATGGCGGACGTCTGGGTTCGCAAGTCGATGATCTCGATCGGTCTTGCGTTCTGGAGCCTCATGACCGCGCTCTCCGGCACGGCGAAGTCGTTCGGTGCTCTGCTCGGCTATCGCGTCGGCGTCGGCATCGGCGAGGCGAGCGCGAGCCCCGCAGCGTTCTCGATGCTCGCCGACTACTTCAAGCCGCAACAGCGCGCGACGGTCATGGCCATTTACTCGAGCGGCGTTTACATCGGCGGCGGTCTCGGTTTGGCAATCGGCGGCGTCGTGCTGGATACCTGGCACCGCTGGTTCCCCGATCACACGACTGCGCCGTTCGGTTTGAAGGGATGGCAGATGGCGTTCCTGCTGGTCGGCATCCCCGGCCTTTTGATGGCGCTGTGGGTGAAGACACTGCGCGAGCCGATTCGCGGCATGAGCGAGGCGCTCAACGTCAAGACCGAAGCTCACCCGTTCAAAGTCACGGGCCGCGAGTTGATGGGCGTGTTGCCCGTGCTCAACTTCATCAATCTCATCATCAACAAGGCCGGCACGAAGGCCATCGTCACCAATCTCGTGGCGGCCGGCTTGATTGCATTGTGCGCGTGGTTGCTCAACAAGGTGATGACGAATCCGGTGCAATGGATTGCCATGGGCATCGGCGTGTATTGCACGTTCAC
>DATCLP010000244.1:0-1863 GCA_036563855.1 Steroidobacteraceae bacterium
TTGGCATTCGGCGATGGCGGCGGATGGCAGGCGGTCATCGGTTCGCTCGGTAAATCGCTGTTCGCCGTTTCGCGCGATGCTGCTTCGGGCACTGTGCCCGAAACGCTGTTCGCGATGTTTCAGCTGACGTTCGCGATCATCACGCCTGCGCTGATCGTCGGCGGATTCGCGGAACGCATTCGTTTCAGCGCGATGCTTTGGTTCAGCATGCTCTGGCTCATCCTCGTGTACCTGCCCGTCTGTCATTGGGTTTGGGGCGGCGGTTGGCTTGCGCAGCTCGGCGTGCTCGACTTTGCGGGCGGCATCGTCGTGCACGTGAATGCCGGTGTGGCGGCGCTCGTGGCCGCGCTCGTGCTCGGGCCTCGCCGCGGTTTTCCGACCGTCGCAATGGCGCCGCACAGCATGCCGCTCACCGTGCTCGGCTCCGGCATGCTCTGGGTCGGCTGGTTCGGCTTCAATGCAGGCAGTGCGCTTGCGGCGAACGGTTCGGCGGGAATGACGATGCTCGTCACGCATCTCGGCGCAGCGACCGGCGCGCTCGCGTGGATGCTGGCCGAATGGTATCGGTACGGAAAGCCGAGCATGCTGGGCATCGTCACGGGCATGGTCGCCGGACTCGGAACGATCACGCCTGCCTCGGGCTTCGTCGGTCCGCTCGGCGCGATCGTGATCGGGACGAGCGCGGGCCTCGTGTGTTTCTTCGCGACGCAAGTGCTCAAGCGTGTGCTGAAGGTGGACGACTCGCTCGACGTGTTTCCCGTCCACGGCGTCGGCGGCATGCTCGGCACGTTGCTGACGGCCGTGTTCGTCGACGCCGGACTCGGCGGTGTCGGATTTGCCGAAGGAATGACGCTCGGCAAGCAGCTCGGTGTGCAAACGCTTGGCGTCGTCGCGGCGATTGCCTGGTGCGGCGGCCTGACGTGGATCATCTTGAAGCTCGTCGACGCGATCTTCGGGTTGCGTGTCGGAGAAGAGCAGGAAACCGAAGGTCTCGATTTGTCTCAGCACGGAGAGCGCGGGTACATCGACTGACCGCGGCGCCTGCGAGCGGACATGGATGTCCGCACGAGCACCTCGCTCCGACAACGGCCCCTAGCCGTTACTGAACTTTCCTTGACCGTTACTTTCTTGACCCTGTTCCGGGCGGTTGCCAGCATCCTCCTCGAGTCGTCTTCATCGTGCGAGTCGACTCGCAGTTCATTCGGGGGGAAACCGCTTGCGCACTTGGCTCATCGGCGGATGTCTATCTGCGCTTCTCGTCGTTTCGCACTCGCCGGCCCAGAACAGCTCCGGCACGTCGAACGGCTCCGATCCGGCGTCACACCCCGGGCGTGAGGTCTACGAGCGTTACTGCGGCGGGTGCCACAACAATCCCGAGGCGACCCGCGCGCCTTCGCTCGCCAGCCTGCAAACGATGAACCGATCCACGGTCGAGTACGCGATCACGATTGGTTACATGCGCATTCAGGCAAAGGCGTTGAACGCGACCGAGCGCACGCAGTTGCTCGATTGGCTTTCGATCGGCCAAACGGATCAAACCGCGTGGATCGAGCAGGCGAAGTGCAAAGGGAACGCTGCACGCATCGATCCATCGGCTAAGCCGATTGCTGCAACGTTCGGGCTCGGGCACCGGAATCTCCGCCAACTGAGCGCTGAGCAAGCAGGGTTACGCAAGGAAGACTTCGCGAAGCTCGAGCTCGCATGGGCGTTCGGACTCCCGCAGACGCCGACGATGCGTTCGCAACCGGTTGTCGCGGGCGACACGATCTTCGTCGCCTCGACGGACGCGGGACGGTTGTTTGCGTTGAGCGCGCAGACCGGCTGCGTGAAATGGCATTTCGAAGCGCCCGCGCCGCTACGTTC
>DATCLP010000245.1:0-7954 GCA_036563855.1 Steroidobacteraceae bacterium
CGATATCGACAAGTAAGTCCTCGGCAAAAACAATTTGCCGCTTATTCGAACACGGAACTTCGCGCCTCATTCGTCGATCGTGCGACTTGTTTCCGAATGAGACGTGCGGAGTCGTCCGAAGTTTTTATGGGGATCTCCTAAAGGATTCGAATCGTCGTTCGCTCGCATACTGCGCGCGCACGAGAATTCGAGGAGACTCAAGTGAAAGCTTCGCATGTTTTGTTTCTGTCGCTGGCCATCGGTGCGATGCCGCTTGCAGCGCAAGCGCAGGATGCGGATCGTTGGATTTGGCGTGCCGGCGCTCACAACGTTGCACCGAAGTCGAACAATCACGCGGTCGTGAATGTCGACGACGGTGCCATGTTCACGTTCAGCGGCACGTATCTGTTCACGCCGAATTGGGGCCTGGAAGTCTTGGCAGGATTGCCGTTCAAGCACGACATCAATTTGAACAGCGGCGGGAGAGTCGCCGAAACGAAGCATCTGCCACCGACGATCAGCGTGCAGTACCACTTCAATCCGAGCGGCACTGTGCGCCCGTATGTCGGCGCGGGAGTGAACTACACGCTGTTCTTCGACGAGAAGACGACCGGAGCGCTTGCCGGCAGCAAGTTGGAGCTCGATCCGTCGTTCGGTCTCGCAGGTCAGGTCGGATTGGATGTGGCGATCAACTCCAACTGGTTCATCAATGTCGAAGCACGTTGGATCGACATCGACACGGATGCCAAGCTGAATGGCGCAGATCTCGGAACGGTCGAGATCGATCCGTGGGTGTACGGGTTGTCGATCGGGCGGCGGTTCTAGTGCTGCGGGCGGAACTGCGCCGCGGAAGTCACCGAGTGTGCAGTTCCGCCCCGCAAGAACGGCGGGCGGGCGGTCGTCAACTTTCCTTAAGTCATCTCGACGATTTCTTTCGGCATCGCGCTCGTGCGAGTAACCTAAGCGCTAGGTGCGATGCACCCATGCCGGCAACCTTCGTGATCTCGGGAGAACAATGATCTTTCTTCGTGCCCGCCTGACGGCGCTGTGTCTCTTGGCATTCTCGGTCTCGCTGACGGAAGCGGCGGACTACCGCGCGCCGAGAACCTCATTCGGTCATCCCGATCTGCAGGGCGTCTGGACGAACGCGACGCTCACGACGCTGGAGCGACCGGCGAACCTCGGCGACAAGCTGGTGCTGACGGAGCAGGAAGCACGCGCCATGGAGACGGCGATGGCCAGGCGGTTGGCCTTGGCTGATGCGCCGAGCAACCCGAACGCCGAGCTCAGAGCCGGCAGCGACCCCGGCGGTTACAACCTGTTTTGGATGGATCCGGGAACGAAGATCGCGTACATCGATGGGCAATACCGCAGCTCGCTGATCGTCGAGCCCGCCAATGGCAGGTTGCCGCCGTTCACGCCATTGGGAGCGAAGCTCGCCGCAGAGATCAACAACGCGGCGAGCCAGCGTGCCTTTGAAGGTCCCGAAGGGCGTCCCTTAGGAGAGCGTTGTCTGGTTGCATTCGGTAATGCGTCGGGTCCGCCGATGCTCCCGGTGATCTACAACAGCAATTATCAGATCGTGCAAACGCCTGAGCACGTGATGATCATGGTGGAGATGGCGCACGATGCGCGCATCATTCATCTGGACGGCAAGCGATTGCCGGAGGCGATTCGTCCGTGGTTCGGACATTCGGTAGGACGGTGGGAAGGCGACACGCTGGTCGTCGAAACCACCCAATTCAATCCGCAGCAGTACCTTCAGATCGGCGCCGGCGCGAGCTATCGACGGGCGCCGACGTCTGCGAAGCTGAAGGTGACCGAGCGCTTCACGCGGACCGGTCCGACGACCATCCGCTACCAATTCACGGTCGAGGATCCGGAGATCTTCACGAGCCCGTGGAAAGGCGAGATCCCGTTCCATCGAACGCCGATGCCGATCTACGAGTACGCGTGCCACGAAGGCAATTACGCGCTGCCGGGCATCCTCGCCGGCGCGCGCGAAGAAGAAAAAGCGCAGAACGCTAAGTAGCGCGCCCGCGCTCTGTTCACGCCCATGGCAGGTCGTCATCGACGTTGACGGCCTGGTCGCGCAACCAAGTGCCTACCGGATGCGCACGGAAGTGCATCCGGACCGTTCTCCAGTTCTTTCTTGCGAAATATCGGCACGTTGAAGTCGCAGCAATGCGATGCGCAAACTCCCGCGCACGATTTCATCCTCGCCGGTGGCAAAAGGTGACTTGTCCGCTGTCTATGAGGTCAAGTTATTGATTTGTTGAGGAATATTTGAATCGGTAACTCCTTCATCGATCGCTGCCGCGGCTCGAAAAGTCATTCACACACACGTGAGTGAGTGTTGACAACGGTCGCGGGATCGATTCTGATTCGCGCATCCGGCAACTGAAGACCGGCAATCGGGAAGGGGGATCTCTATGAGTCGCGAGCTTATTGTGTCCGCAACAGCGGTCGCACTCCTTGCTCCGTCCGGCGCTGCGCTAGCGCAGGACAGGTCCGCGCAATCAGCGGATCAAACCGTCGAAGAAGTCGTCGTGACGGCGACGCGCCGCGAAGTGCGATTGCAGGACGTACCGCTCAGCATCACTGCATTCTCTCCGGAAGAGCTCACGGAGAAAGGCATCGCCGGCTACGAGGGATTGGCGTTCGAAACGCCGGGCGCGATCCTCAACAAGCCGACCTCGAACTTCAACACGTTCTCCGTGCGCGGCATCGCGACGAACGGTTACGGCGCGAATCTGCAGAACACGGTCGCGGTTTACATCGACGAGTTGCCGATCTCGGCGAACGGTAACTCGACACAGCTCGATCCCACGCTGTTCGACATGGAGCGCGTCGAGTTCCTGCGCGGTCCGCAAGGCACGCTGTTCGGATCCGGCTCGCTCGCGGGCGCAGTTCGCCTGCTGACGAAGAGCCCGGATCTGTCGAGCTTCGATGCGGCGACGCTCGTCGATTTCGGACTGACCGACAGCGATTCGTTCCGTCAGCGCTATCACGGCATGGTCAATATTCCGCTCGTCGAGGATACGCTCGCACTGCGCGTCGTCGGCTTCTATCGCCACGAGGAAGGCTGGGTCACCAACATCGGCACCGGCCGCGAGAACGCGAACACGCTCGAGAACATGGGCGGGCGCGCGATCTTCCTGTGGAAGCCGAACGACCGCTTCTCGTTGCGATTGATGGCGCTGCACGAGGAGAGCGACCCGGAGGATGCGCAGCTCATCAACCCCGCGCTCGATCCCAATCGTGAAACGCGCAGAACCCGAAAGCCGGACAAGTACGGCGGCGTTCTGGATTCCTACAACGCGACCGTGAACATCGGCTTCGGCTTCGCCGACTTCACGAGCTCTTCGACGTATTCGCGCTACGACCAGTCGTTCATCATCGATCTCGACGGCACGTTCGGCGGCTTGGTGCCCTTCGCGCTCGATGCGTTCGCGTACGACGACGCGTTCGTCGAGGAGATGCGGCTCGTGTCGAACACGTCCGGCAGCCTCGAGTGGGTGCTCGGCGGCTTCTATTACCGCAAGCGTCGAGACGTCGACCTGTTCTACCGGTCCGATCCGGCCTTCCTCGCCGCTCACAACATGACGGGTCTGCCGGACGAGTACTATCAGCGCGCCTACACGTACGCGGTCTCGCACGAGCTTGCGGGATTCGGCGAGCTGACCTGGCGATTCAACGACAATTTCTGGCTCACCGGCGGTATTCGCTACGGCAAGCTGGATGTCCAGGGTGTCCAGGAAGGCGGTTACAACAGCAACTATCTTCTCAACGCGCTGCTCGGCATCGACGGTCCGCTGACGGTGACGCCGCTCGACTACGTGGTGGGCGCGAAGGGCGAGGAGAAGGGGCCGTCGTACAAGTTCAGCGCGTCGTACAAGCCCGTGTCCAACGTCACGATGTACGCAACGTACTCGACGGGCTTCCGCACGCCGATCGTCAACGCGCGCGCAGGACTGCCGAGCTTGGTCGATCCGACGGATCTCGTCATTCCGTACGGCGCTTCGTCCGACGAGATCGACAACTACGAGCTCGGCGTCAAAGGCACCTGGCTCAACGGCAGGCTCACTGCGAACGTCGCGGCATACTGGATCGACTGGAGCAACATCCAGGTACAGGCGAATCGCCGATCCGACTCGATCCAGTTCGCTACGAACATCGGCAGGGCACGCAGCAAGGGCGTCGAGTTCGAGCTGTTCGCATCGCCGAGCCCGGGCTTGGAAGTCGGGATCAACGGATCGTTGAACAACGCGAAAGTCACCGATCTCACGCCGGAAGAGGCAACGGTCTCGGGTGCGGTCGTGGGCGCTCGGCTCGCGTTTCCCAAATTCCAGGGCGCGGCTTTCATGAGATACAGCACCGACCTCACGCCGACGGTCAGAGGCTTCATCGCCGCGTACCTGCAGCACGTCGGAAGCTTCCCCAATCAGTTCCCGAACGTGCCGGGCAATCCGAACCAACAGGCTGCGACCTACGGTTATACCGAGTCGTTCGAGAACGTGAACCTGTCGTTGGGAGCGAACTTCGGCTCGCAGTGGAAGGCGACGCTTTACGTAGAGAACCTGTTCGACGATCACTCGATCACGTATCTCCACCCCGAAGCGTTCGCTGATGCGCGTGCGGCCACGATGCGCCCAAGGACGATCGGCATCCGTATCAACTACGACTACTAAGCCATGCGTCGGGTCGATTCGGTGAATGCGATCGACGCAGCGACGCCATCCACCTCCCGCCCCGCCGAGCAGGCGGGGCGGCCGGGTGCGCGCGCTTGGTGGGTGCTCGGCGTTCTGTGCTTCGTCTATGTCCTGAACTTTCTCGATCGGCAGCTCCTGTCGATCCTTGCAAAGCCCATTCAGGATGATCTTCAAGTCACGGATGGCCAGCTCGGTTTGATCTCGGGCCTTTATTTCGCGCTGTTCTATACGTTCATTGCGATTCCGGTGGGCTGGATCGCCGACCGGACGAATCGCGTCAAGCTACTGTCGTTCGCTTGCGGCTTGTGGAGCGCAGCGACCGCTGCATGCGGACTGGCAAAGAGTTATCCGCAGCTCGTCATCGCGCGGATGACGGTCGGCGTGGGCGAAGCGGGCGGCGTACCGCCTTCGTATGCCGTCATCTCGGATTACTTTCCCTCCGGTATGCGCGGGCGGGCGCTCGGCATCTACAACATGGGTCCGCCGATCGGCATGGCGCTCGGCGTTGCGTTCGGCGCGTCGGTGGCAGCTGCGTTCAGCTGGCGCGATGCATTCATTGCTGTAGGTGTCGCGGGCATCGTCGTTGCCATCATCGTGTTCCTGTTCGTGCGCGAACCCGAGCGCGGCGGGCTCGACGTCAATCGCCGCAACGATGCGGCAGCCACTGCGCCCGTCGCACCCTTCTGGCCGACGTGCCGCATGTTCTTCACGCGTCGCGTGCTGCTCCTGATCTCGCTTGCGAGCGGCGCGACGCAGTTCGTGACGTACGCCGTGCTCAACTTCACGACGCTCTTCTTGATGCGCGAGAAGGGCATGACGCTGACCGAGATCGCGATCTACTACTCGGTGCTCATCGGCGTCTGCGTGAGTGCGGGCATGTATGCATCCGGGCGGCTCGTCGATTGGTGGGGGTCGAAGTCGAAAACCGCATACGCATACGTTCCTGCGCTCGGATTGGCGGCGGCCGTGCCGCTCTTCGTCGGCTTCGTGTGGGCGCCAAGCTGGCCGCTGGCGCTCGCGTTCCTCGCGCTACCGACCGGCCTCAACTACTTCTACCTCTCGCCGGCCGTCACGCTCGTGCAGGAAGAAGTGAATCCGAACCAGCGTGTACTGTGCGGGGCACTGCTGCTGCTCGTTATGAACTTCATCGGGCTGGGTCTCGGCCCGACGTATCTCGGTGCGGCGAGCGACTTCTTCCGCGCCAGCTATCCGGATAACTCGCTCCAGATGGCGTTCTACACGCTCGTGCCGTTCTACTTCATCGCCATCGGGTTGTTCCTTTGGCTCGCAAAGGAGATTCGACGCGAAGTCGCACGTGAGGGAGGTGCCTCATGAGGCGCGCATTGCCGCGTGCGGTCGCGGCGCTGGCCGCGATTCTTTGCGCTCAGACGATCCTCGCCCAGGAGCAGGAGACTATCGTCACTGCGCCGGCGGGATCGATTCGAGGCATCGAGCGCGACGGAATCGAAATCTTCAAGGGCATCCGTTATGCGTTGCCTCCGGCGGGAGAGCTGCGTTGGAAGCCTCCAGTGCCGGCACCTGTGTTCGAAGGCGTCTACGACGCGAGGAAGTTTGGTCATGCCTGCGTGCAAATGCGGGTGGATCCGAACAGCATCTATGCAGAGCACTTGGAGCTGGTGAGCGAAGACTGTTTGTTCTTGAACATCTGGAAGCCGAAGGACGCGAAGAACGCGCCGGTGTTCGTCTGGATCCATGGCGGTGCGTTGCGGACGGGTGCGGGCAGTCTTGCGATGTACGACGGAGAGGCGCTTGCCCGGCGCGGTCTCGTCGTCGTTTCGATCAATTATCGACTCGGAGTGCTCGGGTATCTCGCACATCCGCAATTGAGCGCCGAGTCGCCGCAGCGAGTTTCAGGCAATTACGGTCTGCTCGATCAGATCGCGGCGCTCGAATGGATTCAGCGGAATATCGAAGCGTTCGGCGGCAATCCGAAGAACGTCACGATCGCCGGCGAATCCGCCGGTGCGCTGAGCGTGATGTACCTGATGGTGTCGCCGAAGGCGCGCGGGTTGTTTCACAAGGCGATCGCGCAAAGCGCCTACATGATCTCGACGCCCGCGCTCAAGAAGGCGCAATTCGGGATGCCGGCCGCGGAGTCGGCCGGTGTGTATATCGCGAACGCGCTCGGTGCGAAAGACATCAAGGCGCTGCGTGCCATGGACGTGCGCGTGCTCGAAAGAAAGGCAAACGAGGCTGGCTTCGTGCCGTGGGGCGTGATCGACGGTGTCGTGCTGCCCGATGAGCTCGTGAACGTGTTCGATCGCGGCGAGCAGGCGCCGGTGCCGATCCTCGCCGGTTTCAATGACGGAGAGAATCGCTCGCTTCGCATGCTGTTGCCGCCGAAACCGCCTGCGAACAAGAAGGAGTATGAGGCCGCCATCCGCAAGGGCTATCGCGATCTCGCCGATGTCTTTCTGAAGATGTATCCGGGCGACGATATCGAAGAGAGCATGCTCGCCGCGACGCGCGATGCGATGTACGGCTGGACATCGGAACGGCTCGTCAAAGCGCAGACGGCAATCGGTGCGCGCGGGTATCTCTATTACTTCGATCACGGTTATCCGGCCGCGGACGAGGCCGGACTGCACGCATTTCATGCGAGCGAGATTCCGTATGTGTTCGGCACGATCGACCGCACGACGCCGACGTGGCCCAAGGTTCCCGATACGCCTCAGGAAAGAAGAATGTCCGAAGCGATGCTCAATTACTGGTCGTCCTTTGCGCGCGACGGCGTGCCGAGTGCCGCGGGAGAACCCGAGTGGCGTCCGTACTCTGCGGATGAGTCTTATATGAAGTTTGCAACCGTGCCGGAGGCTGCGACGGATTTGATGCCCGGCATGTTCGAGCTACACGAGGAAGTGATGCGACGAAGACGGGCGGCGAACATCGGATGGAACTGGAACGTCGGCGTCGCAGCGCCGCCTCTGCCGAAGGCGCCGGAGCGACGATGATCGACGGCGAGATGCAGCCCTATGCGCTGACGCTGGACAAGTTCATCGACCACGCCGCGAAATGGCATCCTGATGCCGAGGTGGTCACGGCGGTCGAGGACGGCGAAGCGAAGCGCATCACCTATGCGGCCTTGCGTGAGCGGGCGAAGCGTGTTTCGGGCGTGCTCGCCGATCGCGACGTGCGTTACGGTACGCGGGTCGCGACGCTCGCATGGAATACGCAAGCGCATCTCGAGGCGTGGTACGGCATCATGGGGATGGGCGCGGTGTGTCACACGCTCAACCCTCGTC
>DATCLP010000246.1:0-3022 GCA_036563855.1 Steroidobacteraceae bacterium
GTCGTCGCGAGCGCGTTCCATCCATCGCTCGCGCCGGTGGGCGTCTTGCTCGCAGTGCTCGGCTATGCGCTCGGGACCTACTGCGGATGGCTGACGGGACACGCGATGCGCATTATCGCAGGCGGTTGATCGCTCACTTGCTGCGATCGACGAGCGCCTTGTAGGTGGCATCGATCGAAATATTGCGAACCGGCGGTGTGCCGGCATTCGGCCGAGATCCGTTCAAATTCTGAATCATGCCGACGAAGACCAAATCGTTCGTCGGATCGATCCAGAACCACGTGCCGAATGCGCCGCCCCAATAGAACGAATTGACGCCTTGCGGCGTGTTGGCCGCGACGGGATCCATGACGATCGCAACGTCCATACCAAAGCCGATGCCTTCCATCGCCGGCCCATAGAGATCGACTTTGACGCCTGGCTTGAGCACATTCGTGCGCATCAGCTCGACGGTCTCCGGCTTGAGAATACGCTTGCCGTTGAGCTCGCCGCCGTTCGCGAGCGCCTGTGCAAAGCGCCAATAATCCGCGACGGTCGACATCAATCCGCCGCTCGCCGAGAGGAATTTCGGACGGCTGGTGACGACGCGGCTGTTCGGCTGCGCCACGATCCTGCCTTGCGCGTCATACGTATGCACGGCGACGACGCGGTCCGCTTTTTCCGGCGGCACCCAGAATCCGGTATCGACCATGCCGAGCGGTTTGAAGATGTGCTCCTCGAAATAGCGGTCCAGCGGCTGGCCGGACAATTTCTGGATGATGTAGCCCTGAATGTTCACGCTCGGACCGTAGTCCCAAGCCGTACCGGGCTGAGTCTCGAGCGGCAGCGTCTTCAACTTGTCGATCATGCCTTGCAGATCCGACGCCTGGAGATTTGCATTCTCGTAGACGGAGCTCACGCCGAATCCGGCGCTGTGGCTCATGAGCTGCGCCATCGTCATCGGCGATTTCATCGGCTCGGTGCCGCCGCCCGGTTTCTTGACCTGGAGGTTCGCGAATTCAGGAATGAATTTCGCAACCGGATCCTCGAGCCGCCACTTGCCTTGTTCGTAGAGCTGCATCATTGCGACGCCGGCGATCGGCTTCGTCATCGACGCAATTCGGAAAATGCTGTCGGGTTTGAGCGGTGCGCCCGTGCTTGCATTGGCTGCGCCGTAGGTGTCGAGATGCACGACCTTACCGTGGCGCGCCACGAGCGTCGTGACGCCTGCGAGTTTCTTCGCGTCGACGAGCGCGTGCATTTCCTTGTCGAGCGCGTCGAGACCGCTCTTCGAGAATCCCACCGACTCGGGTGCAGCCGTCGGCAATCCGAGCTGTGCACCGATCGCGGGAGCGGATGAGGCAGACGAGATCGTCAACGCCGCAGCCGAACAGAATGCACATAGCGCAACACGCAAGCGTGATGTCATGATGTCCCCCTTCAGCGAGATTCGCGTTGTGTTTTCCAGGCAAGCCCAGGAAGACCAATCTAACGGCCTTGGCGCACACCGAGCGCCAAGAATTGTGCGCGAACGAGGGATGCTGCGCGACTGACGGCGTCTGGCGCTCGCAACCCCCCGCGACGGTTACGGAAGAGGGGACCTGTACCTACAGAGAGCTTGCATGTCCGGACAGTACCAACCCGAACCGCCGCGTCAGACCTTGGAAACCTTGCGAGGACCGGCCGTCATCGATTTCGGGACGAACTGGTGCGGTTACTGCCAGGCAGCTGCACCTCTCATTGAAGCCGCGTTGGCAGGCCGCAAGCGCGTCCGCCACATCAAGGTCGAAGATGGTCCGGGTCGACCGCTCGGGCGGGCATACCGGGTGAAGTTGTGGCCGACGTTGGTTTTCTTGCGCGACGGCGTCGAAGTTGCGCGCGTCGTGAGACCGACGGACGTCGCAGAAATCGTGCGCGCCCTCGATCGAATCGGCGCGGACTAAGCGGCGCGACGTTCGAGCTGCTCTGAATCCTCTTCGGATGGCATCTGTGAGCGCATGGCCTGCAAGAGAGAAATGCCGTTCTCGAACGAGAATGCCGAGACCGCGGTCAGGACCTGAGTGGACCGTGCATGGAGCTCTCGGGCCGTCTGCATGACTTGCTCCGCCATTTCGGCGTCCTCCCGAGTGATCTGATCCATTTGTGTCATCTCTGCGTTGATTTGCCCGATGCCGGCGGATTGTTCGCGGCTCGCAGCCTCGATCTCCGCGATGACGTCGGTGACGCGTCTGACGGAGGCGACGACTTCGCCCATGGCGGTTTCGGCCTGGTCTGCCAGGAGCGTGCCGCGGGCCACGGTTTCGTTCGAAGCGGTGATCAAGTCCTTGATCTCCTTCGCCGCCGAGGCCGAGCGCTGTGCGAGGTTGCGGACCTCCTGCGCCACAACTGCAAAGCCGCGACCCTGTTCGCCAGCGCGCGCCGCTTCCACGGCGGCATTCAATGCAAGCAGGTTGGTCTGGAACGCGATGTCATCGATGATGCCGACGATCTCGCTGATCTTGCTCGACGCATGCGAGATGCCTTCGATCGTCGAGACGACCTCGCTCACGACCTTGCGGCCGCGTTCGGTGGTTTGCGAGGCGTTCATGGCCAACTGCGCGGCCTGCTGAGCGCTCGAAGTGTTTCGATCGACCGTCGTCGTCAGCCGATCGAGCGCCGTCGCGGTCGCTTCGATGCCTGCGGCATGCTCTTGGGTGCGGTGGGATAGCTGCGTATTGGCATTGAGAACGTCGATTGCGCCGCTGCTCATGGCAACGAGCGCATGGCGAGCGTCTTTCAGCACGCCGTCGATCTTGATGTTGAGCTGATTCAGCGCCGTCGACAGCTCATCGAGCTCGCCGTCGCCGCAACGCGGAAATCGGCACCGCGTGTCGCCGCCGACGATTCGGGCTGCGATGCGACGCATCTCCTGGATCGGGCGAACGACGCGGCCGTGGATGTAGAGCATGTTGGCGAGCGCGACCGCGAGTCCGAGCGAGCCGAGCAGGGCGGCAAGCGACGACTTCTCGAGCAGCGACGCAACGACGATGGCGCCGAACATGAC
>DATCLP010000247.1:0-1973 GCA_036563855.1 Steroidobacteraceae bacterium
GCCGGCGCGGGCAAGACAGAGGATTGCCGCGCACCGGCGTGCGTGGCCTGCAGGGCACGTTCGACGGTGCGAAACAGGAAATCGTGCATCTGCCGTCCATCCCGGAATCTCACTTCCAGCTTGGCCGGGTGAGCGTTTATATCGACCTGCATGGGATCGATTTCGAGAAACAGCACATAAGCGGGGTGTCGGCCGTGAAAGATCACGTCGCGGTAGCCCAGGCGCACCGCGTTTCCCGCGAGACGATCGCGCAGCACGCGTCCATTCAGATAAAAGTACTGAAGATCCGGCTGGGCGCGCGCGAAGGTCGGCTGACAGATCCAACCTGTCAGCCTGCACCCGGCCGCTTCGTGCTCGATATAAAAAGCATTCGCCATGAATTCCTCGCCGGCGATTTGCGCAATCCGCCGTTCACGTTCGAGCTGCGAGCTTGCGCTCGGCAAATCGAGAACCTGCTTGCGCCCGACCCAGAGCGAAAACGAGCGCTCGAACGATGCCAACGCCAAGCGCTCGATCATGCGAGTGATGTGCTGGGTTTCCGTGCGCTCCGCCCGCAAGAACTTGCGCCGGGCCGGCACATTGAAAAACAGATCGCGAACTTCGACGGTCGTGCCGACCGGGTGCGGCGCTGGCTCAGGTGCCGTCAGAACACCATTGTCGGCCGTGATCGCAAAGCCCATGTCGGCATTGGCCGTGCGCGAGATGAGCCGCATGCGCGAAACGGACGCGATGCTCGGCAACGCCTCGCCGCGAAACCCCAGCGTCGCAACACGCTCCAGATCGTCGATCGTCGTGATCTTGCTCGTCGCGTGCCGAGAAAGCGCGAGCACCAGCTCATCGCGCTCGATTCCGCTGCCGTCGTCGCGCACTCGACACAGACGCACGCCGCCGTCCTCGATTTCGATATCGATGCGCTGCGCACCGGCGTCGATGCTGTTTTCCACCAGCTCTTTGACGACGGATGCCGGGCGCTCGATGACTTCGCCCGCGGCAATTTGGTGGATGAGCTGTTGAGGAAGAACTCTGATCGGCATGTGCGGCGCGCGTGTGAAATGCGACCGCAGAATACCAGCGGCGGTCCGCTTACGGCGAACTTCCCGATCCGGCTGCGCCGATCTCCGCCGACGTACTTGCGGCGATGACTGCGGGGTTGTTCTTGAACCGCATCTGCGCAAAGTGCGTCCCCGGCGGCGGCTTTTCCCAGAAGTAAGCGCGCACACCGCGGTAGATCGCTTCGGCAAGGCGCTGCTGGTGCTTGGCGTCCTTGAGCCGCGCTTCCTCGACGGGATTCGAAATGAATGCGGTTTCCACGAGCATCGACGGGATGTCGGGAGACTTGAGCACGAGGAATCCAGCGTGCTTCACACCGCGATTCGTGGTGTTGCCCAAGCGGACGAGCTCGTTCAGCACCATGCCGGCTGCTTCGACGCTGGCGCTCATGCTTGCGCTCTGCGACAGATCGAGCAGAACGGACGCCAGCACGGCATCCTTGTCGTCGAGCGATACTCCGCCGATCAAGTCGGCTGCGTTTTCGCGGTCGGCCAACCAGCGCGCGGATTCGTCCGAGGCGCCCTTGGCAGACAGCGTGTACACAGATGAACCCACCACGGATGGATCCCGATAGGAATCTGCGTGGACCGAGATGAACATGTCGGCTTGGTGGCGTCGCGCACGCGCAATCCGTTCGCGAAGCGGCAGGAAGTAATCGCCATCGCGCGTGAGCACAGCGCGCATGCCCGGCTCGCGGTCGATGACTTCCTTGAGCCGCCGCGCGATCTGGAGGGTCACGTGCTTTTCATAGGTGCCGCGCGATCCGATCGAACCCGGATCCACGCCGCCGTGCCCGGCGTCGATCGCAATCACGATGTCGCGCCCATCGGTGGGCACCGTTTTGACTGGCACGGGAGGACCGGCCGTTTTTGCAGCAGCGCCGCCCACTAGATCGATGACGAGCCGATGGCCGTACGTACCGC
>DATCLP010000248.1:0-8982 GCA_036563855.1 Steroidobacteraceae bacterium
CGTCCAGACAGATCAGGTTCTTGCGTGTGTAGCCCATCGGTGAGCGATCGATCCATCGATGCGCTCACCATAGGTCAGCTCCGAGTGCTCAAGTGCGCGATTTTCTCGGTGAATCGTGCAAATATTCGATGGGTGTCCAGGAGGGAGAATGTTCGATGGGTGTCCAGGAGGGAGAATGAGAGGAACGAGATATGGCGCTTGTCCTGCTTAAGCAATCACCTCCGTTGCTCGCTAGCGAGCATATTGGGCCAAACTTTTGTTGCCAAGAATTTGCCGGTGAGCGGAGGGTGCTCGGAGGATTCGACAAAACGTATCGTGTCGGGATCGGGAACCTGGAGTGATACAAGCCTTGCGAATCGGGTGGACCTTGGTTTCGCGACCTACGAGGGAGAAGGCTGCAAGACGCCGATGCTCTTTAACTTTAATATTTTTATCGCCAGCGCCCACTCTTCGCTGTCGACTCTCAAGTATCCATGGTCAACTACGCGAGCCAGCTCCGTCGCGCTCGCGCACGAACCATGTCCACGCCACAAGTTGCACGATCGCGACGATCACGAATGCTGCGCGAAACGCGTCGGATGTCGTCCAGCCACGCGCGGTGAAGGCGTCAATTGCGACGCCGATGCCCCATTGCATCGCAAAGGCTCCGACGAACGCGAGTAGATTGACGGTCGTGCTCACGCGGCCGAAGAGCGATGGCGGGAAATAGCTTGCGAGAAGGCTGTAGGCGAGCGTCGAGCTTGCGGTACAGAAGGCAAACACGATCCAGAACAGGCGAGCGGGCTGCGCGCCGAGCAACACAACGGCAAGGCATGTCCATGCAATGCCAAGCAGCACGCCGATCATCAGTCGAGGATGGAAGCCACGCTTGATGAGGCGCGTCGCAAACAGCGCAATGACGAAGTAGCTGGCAAGCGATGCCGAGCTCATTGCGAACAATGCGCTTGCGGCATCATTGCGCGTCAATCCATCCACGTTCATGAACCATGGCACGATCCACAGGCCTTGGATTGCCATCGCGCCGCCCGAGAACATCGCCATCAATGGCGCGAAGCTCCAGAAGCGGCGATTCGTCAAGATGTATTTGATCCCGTGATTTCGATCTTGCAGTTGTTCGTCGTTGGGCGGCGCATCTGGCACTGCAAGGAACACATAGGCCGCGACCAACGCCAGCGATGCAGTGAGTACTACGAACACACCGCGCCATCCAAGCCAGGGCAGCGTGAGCGCGAGCGGCACGCTGGCGGTCATTGCTCCGAGACCGCCGGCGGCCATGATCGCGCCGGTCATCGCCGATTGCCGTTCGAGCGGATACCACTGCGAGAAATTCTTGAGGCCCGCCATCAGACAGCCGGATACGCCGAAGCCGATGAGCGCGCGCCCGATCGTCAATGTCTGGATATCCTGCCCGAGCGCGAACACCAACGTGCCGGCCGCGGCAAACAACAGCACGGTTGCCTGCACGCGCCGCGGTCCGTGGCGATCGAGGAGGATGCCAAGCGGAATCTGAAAGCAGGCGAAGGCAACGAAATAGGCGCTCGTCAGGAGTCCGAGATCGGCGGCGCTGAGATTCAAATCGCGCGTGAGCTCCGGCGCGAGCACCGCGTTCGCGTTGCGCAGTAAGTAAGAAAGGTAATAGCCCAACGCGAAGGGCAGGAACAAACGCCACGCATCCGATGGGCGGGGCAACGCAGAGGCAATCGTCATTTTGAGGCGCGCGGCGCTCGAGGTTCTTGTGCGCCTATTGTGCGGTCTGGTCCGTGCAAATCCGCGTCGCAACCTGGTGAAGTTTTGTCGTCCCGTCCTAGCAGGTCTCAAGATCCCGCGGCGCCATTCGCTATCGACTGTCAACGCTAAAGGTCGAGCTCCGGGTAGCGCCTAAAGATCCCATCCTCATTGAAAGGTATCCGTCTCGTCGAAGCGAGGTACGCTGCAATTCGGGGCAGATCCGCAACTCGATCATGTATCGCAATGAGTTTTGGGTATTGCGGCTCAACGCGCCTCATCGTGTTCGGGAATGCGTATCGCAATCCTTCGACGACCTGAAAGAGCGACAGATCGACATATGTCGTTTCGTCGCCGACGGCCCAGCCGCTGCGTGCCGGATTGCGCTCGATCACACGCTCGAAGTAGCCGAGATATTTCGGCAGGCGATGTTTCAGGAACTCGACGCTGCGCCGCTTGGCTTCGGCCTTCTGGTCTTCGTAGTACAGCATCACGCCGATCGGATGATGTGTATCGTGAATCTCGGCGACGAAATCGGCGATCGTGAGCTGGAGTTGATGAGTCCAGAGCCAGCCTGCTTCGTCGATCGGCGCAAGCGCGTGGCGCTGACCGAGAAACAACAAGATGTTCGCCGTTTGCCCGATCACGCTGTCGACCGTCTTCAAGAAAGGCGGCGCAAAGGGCGGCCTGTGTTTGTCAGCTGTCTCCAGGCTTTCGAGCAGTGCTTCTTCACCGCCGCCCGCATCGACGGGACCTCGCGCGACGTCGATGTACGCGATACCCGCATATTCCAGCGCGAGTCTTACGAATTCGCCGCGTCCTTGAATCGTCGGCCAATAATGCAACTCGTAGGTTTCGTGCTGGGTCACGCGCTTCTCTGGCATGGCATGCTCCTATGCGGTCTAACGAAAGACGCTGCGGTAGGTTCCGCGACATAGAGCGCGTCCTGGGAGGAATGACTGTTATTCCTGCCGGCGTGTTGAGAATACGCCGCCGCGGACCGAAAGTAGGAGCATGGCAAACGCACGCAGATTACCCACGTACTTCATTTCGCACGGCGGAGGACCTTGGCCATACATCCCCGAGATGCGCTCGATGTTCCGCTATCTCGAGGCGTCGCTCATTCGCATGGTTCATGAAATAGGCGAGGAGCCGCGAGCCGTGCTCGTTGTGTCGGGTCATTGGACCGAGAAGGAGCTCGCGATCACTTCGAGTCCGAATCCGCCGATGGTATACGACTACAGCGGTTTTCCGGCGTATACCTATCAAGTGCAATATCCGGCACCTGGCGATCCGGAGCTTGCCGCGCAAATTCGCGACATGCTGCAGACCGCGGGTTTCAAGGCATCCCTCGATCCGAATCAGGGCTTCGATCATGGGACGTTCACGCCGCTCGTGATCATGTACCCCGAAGCGAACGTGCCAGTCATCCAGCTATCGCTTAAAGCGGGCTACGATCCAGCCGAGCACATTGCAATCGGTCGTGCGCTCGCGCCGCTGCGCGACGACGAAGTGCTCATCATCGGCAGCGGCTTGAGCTACCACAACATGCGCGCCATGGGACCGCCGGGCGCCCACGCCTCGCAGCGTTTCGATGGATGGCTGCAAGATACGCTGCTTCGTTCGATCGGCACGGCCCGCACTCAGAAACTCATCGATTGGACGAGCGCACCCTCAGCCCGCGACGCCCATCCGCGCGAGGATCACTTGATCCCACTCATGGTCGCCGTCGGCGCTGCCGAAAACGAACCCGCCACGATGGTGTACCACGAGGAGGGATTGTTCGGAGGGATTACGGCGTCGAGCTTCAAGTTCGGCGCACCGTGAATCACGTTGCGCAATTGAGAATGGAGAATTGAGAATTGAAAGAGCGCCATTGCGCCCACTGTTGTTCCGTGAAAGTGCGCACCAGTCCACGCGCGGTTTTCAAGTTGATGGAGCGAAGCGCCCACCAACTCTCCATTCTCCATTCTCAATTTTCGTTAGACCTCGAGCCCGATCGATCGCATGAGCTCGACGCCATTGCTCTTCGTCACGACGCCGTCGCGGAGCTTGAAATCGAATCGGATCTGGCCGTCGACGATCTCGTCTTGGAAATGCATGTTGAGGAGGCGCGAGCTGTCGATGTTCAGCTCGGCGAGCGCTAAGTCGTGGGTCGTGATGAGGCCGATCGCGCCACGAGCGAGGAATCCTTTCAAGACTCCTTCGGCGCCGATGCGACGATCCTTCGAGTTCGTGCCTTGGAGTAGCTCGTCGAGCAGGAAGAGCAGGGGTGGCGAGCGTCCCGTGAAATCGAGTAACTGACGCAGTCGCGTGATCTCAGCGTAGAAGCGCGAGCTGCCTTCGTGCAATGAATCGTTGATGCGGATGCTCGCACCGACTCGTAACGGCGTGAGCTCGAGCGATTTCGCGCGTACCGGCGCGCCTGCCATCGCGAGCACGGTGTTGATGCCGATCGTGCGAAGGAGCGTGCTCTTCCCGGACATGTTCGAGCCGCTGATGACCAGTACGCGCGTCGGCGGTTCGATGCTCACGTCGTTGCGCACGCAGCGCGCCTCCGGAATCAAAGGATGGCCGAGCTGTACGCCGCGGAATCTCGCCTCTCCGGACACGAATGTCGGGAAGGGATCGCGCGGATGCTCGAAACTGTAGGTCGCCAGCGAGAGCAGCGCTTCGATGTCGCCGATTGCGTCGAGCCACGCGCGAACAGCGTGTCCGTGCTGAATGCGCCAGCGTTCTGCTGCCCGCGCAACATGCAACGGATACATCAAAGGGAGCGATAGAACTTGAAGGAGTGGGTTACGGCGCGATTCGATCCACTGCACGACGGTGGCAAGTCGCCCCATCGTTGTCGAGGCGCGTCGTTCGTGCGAGACGAGGCTCGCCTGGAGCGTTCGCAAGCGCTCGGTTTGGAACGGCTCGCGTTCGATCCGTTCGAGCAAACCCGCCAGCAGTCTCAGATCTTCGAACGCTTGCTCGGTTTCCAGCAGCGTCGCATCCAACTCGCGTTTGACGAGGCGCAGAACTCCGAACTGGATTGCGAGCACCAGAACGAACGGCGAGATCAGTCCCCATTCGCTCCATACGACAATGCCCGCGATCGCGAGCACCGGAAGCACGTAGCTAGCAACACCGAGCCACGGCTGAGTCAATCTATTCGGCGCTTCGGCCCACGCGAGCAGCGCTTCCGGATGTACGCCGACGCCGGCATCGGCCCCGAGCGCGGCAATGTCCTCGCGTAGTTCCGTGCGGTGTCGAAGCTCGCTAATCGACGCTTGGCGTTCGAGAAGCGTGCGCACGTCGGCAGGTTCCAGCAGCCAACGCGCGAGGCGCTCTTCGCCCATGCGTGTGCGTCCGGTGAACAACAGCTCGAACAAGCCGCCGCGCCCGAACAGATCCAGATCCGACGCATATATATGATGCGGGTCCGCAAAGCGCTCGCCGGTTTGGCCCGTGCCTTCCCAGCGATCTTCGAGTCGGGCAAGCCCTGAGCGATAGAAGCCGACCGCGCGCTGCGCGAGCTCCTGACGCCGTTTGATGCGGCCATGCTGAAAGACGGCAGCAAGGAATGCAACGGTCGGAATGAGCAGCGTCCACGCAGATGGCGACGGTTCCTGCAGGACCCACCATCCGCACGCGAGTACGGCAAGAAACAAGACGATACGGACCCAGCCGATGCGCTCGGCCGAGCGGCCGAGCTCGGCAGCGGCTTTTTCGCGCGTCTGCAAGCGTTCACGGTAGAAATCAGCGGGATTCACAACGATGAGTCGTTCATTACGATGACGCGAGTATAGAAGGGCTTGGGGCTCGGGGCGTGGGGCCTGCGCATGGAAAGGCGCGAGCAAGAGTTTCGCAGCGATTTTCGCGGAGCGAGTCAATGCGAGGGATATTCGTTCTATGATCCCTCACCCAGTCACTACGCTCGGATCCTCTCTCATGAGGGGAGTGCGAGCGCGCGTTCGCTCGCGAACTTTCTGCCCGAGCCCCAAGCCCCACGCTCCGAGCCCTTGCTGCGTGCCTGTTGCCTATATCCTGCAAATCGGCTAGTTTTCGCGGCCATGATTCGCTCGACCAAATCCACGACGAAAACGAAACAGCTCCCTGCGGGGCGGCTGTGCTGTTTGCGCGCGTGATTTGACAGCGATCGCACGGTTTCAGAAGGCCCCGCCGGTTCGACGGGGCCTTTTCATTTGGGCGCTCGTCTGCCGGCCTCAACGTTACGAGGAAGCAGTATGTGCGCAGCAGTGTCCCGCTCCGGTTCGGCGGCCGCGTTCGACCGGATTCGTCAGCCCAACTTGCAATCGCCTGTCGTTGCGGTCGTCGGTGCGACCGGCGCCGTCGGCGTCGAGATGATCGAATGCTTGCAGCGGCGCAAGTTTCCGCTGAGTGCACTGCGGCTCTTCGCTTCCGCTCGCTCGGCAGGAAAGCGTGTCACGTTCAACGGCGAAACCATCACAGTGCAAGAGCTGCGCGACGATGCGCTCGAGGGCATCGACATCGCACTGTTCTCCGCGGGTAGCTCGATTTCGAAGCGCTTTGCGCCGCTCCTCGTCGAGCGCGGCACGATCGTGGTGGACAACTCTTCTGCCTTTCGCATGGATCCGACCGTGCCGCTCGTCGTGCCCGAGATCAACGCCGATGCGATCGAGCAGCATCGCGGCATCATCGCGAATCCGAACTGCGCGGCGATCCTCAGCATCACCCCGTTGTGGCCGATTCACCGCGTCAATCCAATCAAGCGGCTGATCATCTCGACCTACCAAGCGGCTTCCGGTGCAGGTGCGGCAGCCATGGAAGAGCTGCGCGAAAGCACACGTGCACATCTTGCCGGTGAAACCTATGAGCCGAAGGTTCTACCGCACCCGTACGCGTTCAATGTGTTCAGCCACAACACGCGCATCGATCCGGCGACCGGCTACAACGAGGAAGAAGTGAAGGTCATGCAGGAGACGCGCAAGATCTTCAACGAGCCGACGTTGCGCATCACGGCCACGTGCGTGCGTGTGCCGGTATTGCGCGCGCACTGCATTTCGGTGAACTTCGAATGCGAGAATCGAATCGGCCCGCAAGATGTTCGTGCGATTCTCGAACAAGCCCCCGGTGTAAAGCTCGTCGACGATCCGGAGCGCAACTACTTCCCGATGCCGAAGGATGCATCCGGGCGCGATGAGCTGTTGGTCGGTCGCATTCGTCAAGATCTCAGCGATCCGTCGAACCGCTCGATATCGCTGTTCATTGCCGGCGACCAATTGCTGAAGGGCGCAGCATTGAACGCAGTTCAGATCGCCGAGCGTTTATTGCGCGCGTGAGGGCGTGGCTCAATCGGCGGATCACGTGCTCGTCTCGATCAGGGAAGCCCCGCGCCAGAATTGGGGTGTTCGCGGCGGCCGGGCTGCGTCCGACATCGACCTCGGTTTCGAAGTGAAAGTGTGAGCACGCGCAACCCGCGGCTGCCCCGCCGACGCTGCCAAACGAGTTGCAATTCTTTACACTGGCCGCCCGACGCTTGAATTCAAATCGCCGTACGAGGCCCGTCCCGGGCCCGCATCGCCGTGCAGAACGCAACACGCGGCACGTGCGAAACGAGATTCGAGCCGGGGAGGAATGATGCAATTCATGTCGAGACTCGCCGCGCGCACAGCGGTCGGTGCGGTTGCTTTGTATGCGCTTGGATGTTCAGCCGCTTTTGCAGCTGCTGCCCCAACGGAGCAGGAGCATCCGGGCAAGGCGGTCTACGATCGCGCATGTGCTGCCTGCCACAACAATCCCGAAGCGACTCGCTCGCCTTCGCTCGAAGCGTTGAAGCGCATGCGCTTCACGAACGTCCACTACGCGTTGACGGAAGGGAAGATGAAAGCGCAGGCGGCAGAGCTCACCGATGCCGAGCGCGTTGCCGTGACCGACTTCCTCACCGGTGAGACCCGGGCGAACGATGCCTGGGTCGAACAGATGATGTGTCCGGCCGATCGTCGTGTTGTGGACTTGAGTCCCGCGCCCACAGTCGCCGGCTTCGGATTCGATATCCAAAACCATCGTCATTTGACGAAGGCGCAGGCAGGCCTGTCGACCGAGGATCTCGCGAATCTCGAGCTCGCCTGGGTGCTCGCGTTCCCGCAGGCGACGACGATGCGCTCTCAGCCGGCAGTCGTGGGCTCGACATTGTTCCTGCCGGTGGGGGAAACGTCGCAAATCCTTGCGATCGATGTGAGTCAGCGTGAGCCGTGCCTGAAGTGGGTGTACACGAGCGATCTGCCGCTGCGCACGAGCGCGGCGTACGGCGAAGTCGCCGGTCGCAAAGTCCTGGTCGTCGGCGACGTTGCTGCAAATATTCACATGGTCGATGCGCTCACGGGCAAGAAGCTCTGGCAGCAGTCCGTGCAACTGTTCCCGTTATCGCTCACGACGGGGACGCCGATCATTCACGGCGACCGCGTTTATGCGCCGATTTCTCAATACGAGATCACAGTCGGCGCAAACGACGACCACGAGTGTTGTAAGACGCACGGAGCGGTCGTTGCGCTCGACGGTAAGACCGGCGAGAAACTCTGGATCGCGCACACGATGGAGGATGCAAAGCCGGTGCGCGATCGCGGCGACGGCAAGATGATCTGGGGACCGTCGGGCGCCCCGATTTGGAATTCGCCGGCGCTCGATCCGAAACGCGGCTTGCTGTACGTCGGCACCGGCGAAGCGACGTCAGAGCCTGCGGCAAAAACGACCGACGCGATTCTTGCGATCGATATAAAGGACGGCTCGATTCATTGGAGCTTTCAGGCGACGGAGAACGACATCTTCTTGAGCGGTTGCATGGGGCCGCGGCCTGCGACCGAAGGTGCGCCGCCGCGCCGTCAGTTGAATTGTCCGCTGCAAACGGTGTTCCGCGACGTCGATTTCGGCGCCTCGGTGATCTTGGCGAAGCTCGAGAACGGCAAGGACGCGCTGTTTGCAGGTCAGAAATCCGGCACGTTGTGGGCGCTCGATCCCGACAACGGCAATGTGCTGTGGCGTCAGGATTTCGGCGAAGGCTCGCCGCTCGGCGGTATTCACTGGGGCATCGCCTTCGACGGCGAACGCGTCTATGCGCCGATCAATCGTCCGTACGGATTCAATCCGCAGAATGCGGCCGTGCGCGACCAGAAACCCGGCATTCACGCTGTCGATGCGGTGACCGGCAAAGTGCTCTGGACGTTTGCTGCCGAGCCTGATTGCTCGGGCGATCGCCGAACGCGCGTGCGCGGATGCGCCAACAACATCGGC
>DATCLP010000249.1:0-5485 GCA_036563855.1 Steroidobacteraceae bacterium
TTCGGCTTCGGTGCGTGCGACGTAGATATTTCCATCGTCGTCGTACCAGGCCGGAATCTGGTGGCCCCACCAGAGCTGGCGGCTTATGCACCAGTCCTGGATGTTGTACATCCATTGGAAATAAATCTTCGAGTAGTTCTCGGGGACGAAACGAATGGAGCCGTTCTCCACGGCGCGGATCGCAGGCTCCGCGAGCGGAGCGATGCGCACATACCATTGATCAGTGAGCCACGGCTCGAGCACCGCATTGGAGCGGTCGCCGCGCGGCACGGCAAGTGTGTGCGGTTCGATTTTCTCGACGAGGCCGAGCGCCTCGAGGTCCGCGACGATGCGCTTGCGTGCTTCGAAGCGATCGAGCCCTCGGTACTTCTCGGGTGCTGCGTCGTTCAGCGCGGCGTTCTCGTCGAAGATGTTGATGAGCGGCAGATTGTGACGCTTGCCGACTTCATAGTCGTTGAAGTCGTGGCCCGGCGTGATCTTCACGCAGCCTGAGCCGAACGTCGGATCGACATACTCGTCGGCGATGATGGGAATCAGTCGATCCGCGAGCGGCAAGCGAATCTGTTTGCCGACGAGGTGCGCATAGCGTTCGTCGTTCGGGTGAACGGCGACGGCAGTATCGCCGAGCATCGTTTCCGGACGCGTCGTTGCAACGACGATGTGTCCGCTGCCGTCGGCAAGCGGATAGCGAAAGTGCCAAAGATGCCCGGATTCCTGCTCGGACATCACCTCGAGATCCGAGAGTGCCGTGTGCAGGACCGGATCCCAGTTCACGAGACGCTTGCCGCGATAAATGAGCCCCTCTTCGTAGAGGCGCACGAACACTTCGGTGACGGCGCGGGACAGACCTTCGTCCATCGTGAAGCGGTCGCGCGTCCAATCGACCGAATTGCCGAGCCGGCGCTCCTGACGAGAGATCGTGTCGCCCGATTGCGCCTTCCACTCCCACACCTTCTGTACGAACGCTTCGCGGCCGATGTCGCGTCGGTGGATGCCCTGCGCGTTGAGCTGCCGCTCGACCACCATCTGGGTCGCGATCCCTGCGTGATCGGTACCCGGCTGCCAGAGCGTGTTGTAGCCGTCCATGCGATGCATGCGCGTGAGCGCATCCATGAGGGTGTGCTGGAAGGCGTGCCCCATGTGCAGCGTGCCGGTGACGTTCGGCGGCGGGATCATGATGCAGTAGGGCGTGCCGACGCCGCTCGGCTTGAACCAGCCGTTCGCTTCCCAGCGCTCGTAGATGCGTTGCTCGATATCGCGCGGGTTGTAGGTCTTATCCATTTCGGGGCAGGTTGGGGCGAAGAACAAGGGCGGCGATTATAGCGACGCCCGCCAGCATGTCCCTCCCCCGTAAACACGGAACCGGCGGGGAGGGGAGCGGCGCAGGTTCGAGCGCCGTCCTCGCGGAGCGAGGTTCGCGGGATAAGTGGCGGATTCGCGGGATAACATGCGCAGTCTGCATGACATCCGCCGAGATCCTCATTTCGTTCCTGGTTGCCGCAGCGGCCGGTGCGGTGAACGCCGTAGCCGGCGCCGGAACGCACATCAGCTTTGCGATGCTGCTCGCGCTCGGCGGCAGAGCGGTCGGACAGTTGCAACCACGATTCTGCGTTGGATCGTGGTCTCGGTCGGTAGGGGTTGGCGATTCATAAACGGATGGAAGGATGAGCACAGAGCGATTCAAGTACTACCTACGCGTGCGTTACAACGAGTGCGATGCGCAGAAGGTCGTGTTCAACTCGCGGTACGGCGATTACGTGGATCTTGCGACCGGGGAGTTCCTTCGTTCGCTCGGCTACGGGAACGAAATCCAAACGGGCGACTTCGACTATCAGCTCGTCAAACAAACGATCGAGTGGCGCGCGCCCGCCCGATTCGACCAGGTTCTGGAAATTTCCGTCGCCGCCAAGCACATCGGCACGACATCGTTCACGTTTACGACGGAGTTTCGGATCGCGGGGACAGAACCCGTCATCGCGACGGCCGAAACTGTCTACGTGCACGTCGATACGCACACGCTCAAGAAGCAGCCGATTCCGGATGCGATGCGAGAGGCGTTTCTGCGAGGTGCGCCCGGCGTGGTCGTCGATCACGCCGCCTATTTGTCGAAGCGCTGAACGAGCGGGATCTTCTCGCCGCTCAAACGTTGTGCGTTTCCAATGTACAGCCGCGCGCGCGGTATTGTTTGTAGCGTTCCCGGGAAAGCTGTTTGCGTTCGGGGTCGGGATCGACGATTTCGGCGATGCGTCCGTAGGCGTCGAGATCGTCAGGCACGCGACCGCTCAGATTGATGAGGACGTCGCGATGCGTCGGCGGCGCCTCGGATTCGCCGAGCAGCACCATCACGCGCGGATGACTCGGTCCTGCCGCGGTGGCGATTTCATGCGCGAGAAAGCTGCGATCGTTGAACGTCCATAGCAGCTCGTCCAAGCGCAACGCCTCCGCCATCGACGAAGTCTGCAAGTAGACGCGCTGGCCCTGATCCACGGCCTCTTCGGCGAGCCGGCAGGCAAAGCGCAGGCGCGCGTCGCTGCCTGCGTCCGAGAGCACGTAGAAATCCACGCGGGCCATGCGAGCTCAGTCCTGCGAGGGAGGCGCCTAAGTCCGACTATTGGTGCAGCAAATAATCGACGAGGAGCGGCACCGGCCGACCCGTGCTGGACTTGTTGGAACCCGTGACATACGCGGTACCCGCGATGTCGAGGTGCGCCCACTTGAGTCCTTCGGTGAATTTCGCAAGGAAGCAGGCGGCCGTGATGGCGCCGCCTTCGCGTCCCGCGACGTTGGCGAAGTCCGCAAAATTGCTCTTCAAGCTCTCGGCGTACTCCTCGCCGATCGGCATCGGCCAAGCGCGGTCGTCGGCACGTTGCCCGGCATCGCGCAACGCATCGATCAATTCCTGGTCGTTGCCGAACAAGCCGGACAGGTGATTGCCGAGCGCGATGACGCAGGCGCCGGTCAGCGTTGCAATGTCGATCACGGCTTTCGGTTTGAATCGCCGCGCGTACGTGATCGCATCGCACAGGATCAAACGCCCTTCGGCGTCGGTATTCAGGATTTCGATCGTCTGGCCCGACATGCTCTTGACGATGTCGCCCGGCTTCGTCGCCCGGCCGCTCGGCATGTTCTCGCATGCGGGCACGACGCCGACGAGATTGACCGGCAGTCGAAGCGTTGCCACGGCCTTGAATGTTCCGAGGACGCTCGCCGCGCCGCTCATGTCGAACTTCATTTCATCCATGGCCGCTGGCGGCTTCAGCGATATGCCGCCGGTATCGAACGTGACGCCTTTGCCGACGAGTGCGACCGGGTCGCCGTTCTTCGTCCCGCCGCGGTACTCGAGCACGATGAGCTTGGCCGGTTCTGCCGTCCCATTCGTGACCGAAAGAAACGAACCCATCTTCAGTCTGCGGCATTCGTCTTCGTTCAGCACGCGTACGCGGATGGAACGGTGCTCGCGCGCCAGGTTCTTTGCGGCGTTCGCCAGGAACGTCGGCGTGCACACGTTCGCCGGCTGATTCGCCAGATCGCGCATCAAGCTCATCCCGGCCACGATGCCTTCGCCATGCTCGATGCCGCGCTCGGCGCTCGCGCGGTCGCTGCGCTCGGCGACGCCGATGCCGAAGCGGGCGAGGGCGGACTTCGGCCGCTTGTTCGAAGTCTTGTGGTCCGGAATCCGGTACTGGGCGTTGCCGACGGCCTCGACCGCCGCGCGGCTTGCAGAATATGCGTCGGTGTCTGTAACGCTTTCGAGCGACAGATAACTCACCGCATCGCGTGCGCCCGTCTTGTCGACTGCATTGAGCGCGGAAGCGATGGCCTTGCGGTATTGCTTTCGCGTGAATTTGTCGCGTGCGCCGAGACCGACGAGCAGGATGCGTTCGCAAGCGACGCCGGGAACATCGGTCAGCAGGAGCGTATCGCCGAACTTGCCGCGCAGGTCGCCTCGCTTCGCAAGGCGTGCGATGCGCCCGCCGAGCTTGGCATCGAGCTCCTCGGCCGCTGCGCCGAGCGAACCTTTTTCGAAGACGCCCACGATGGCGCAATCGGTGCGCTGCCGAGACGGCGAGACCGAGGTCACGAAGAATTGCATGATGTCTTTACCCTCTCGATGTCGTGTGCGACGCGGACGAACGGGTTTACGCGGCGGGCCGCGTCGCTTAACGTACCGGCCGCGACGATGTCGCGCCGAAGTGAAGGGGCCGTAGTCTACTCCATCCTTCTCGGGATGAATTGCGCGCCGGGGTTGAAGGGTTGTTGCTGCGTACGCTCGATCGATACATCTTTCGCGAGGTGGCCGCGACCTGGCTCGCAGTGACTTCGGTGCTGCTCATCATCCTGGTCTCGAATGCGCTGGCGCGAGTCCTTTCGCAGGCAGCGGCAAACGACTTTCCGCGTCATGTCGTGCTCGCCCTGATCGGGTTGACCTCGGCCGGCTATCTCACCGTCATCGTTCCGATCGGTTTTTTCCTTGCGATCGTGCTCGCGCTCGGACGGCTTTATCACGAAAGCGAGATGGCGGCGATTCAATCGTGCGGGGTCGGCCCTGCGGGTTTGTTCCGCCCGATCGGGATTCTCGGCGTCTTCATCGCGGCGCTCCTCGCGTGGCTGTCGTTCCAGGCGGTGCCGCTGGCAAGCGCGCGGGCGCAAGCGATCCGGGCGGATGCCCTGCGGGAAGCGCAATTCGGGGCCCTCGAGCCGGGACGTTTCCGCGCCTTCGGCGGGGGCAACATCGTGTTCTATGCCGAAAGCGTCGACGACAACGGCATCCTCCACAACGTCAATGTGTTCGTCGACCGACCGTCTCCCGACAAGAAACAAAGTGTGCTGGAAGTGTGGGTGGCGTCGCGCGCCGAACAGCGCGGTATCGGGCTGCCCGAGCAGACTTTCGTGCTCTATGACGGACGACGTTACGAGGGGATCCCCGGAAGCGGCGAGTTTCGCATCGTGCAGTTTGCAGAAGGCGGAATCCCTGTGCCCTTGGGCAGCATCGTGACAGGGGCGAGTAGGGCGGAAATGAAGCTCACGAGCGAGCTGCTTGCCTCGATGTCGCTGGAGGACGTGGCGGAGCTGCAGTGGCGAGTCTCCGTTCCTCTGATGGCGTTCATCTTGATGCTGATCGCCGTGCCGCTCTCGCGGCTGCGACCGCGCGAAGGACGCTTCGGGCGGATCGGTTTGGCCATCCTCGTCTATTTCGTCTACTACCAGATCTTGCTAGCAGCGCGTGCGTGGGTGGAGAACGGCACGGTCTCTCCGCTCGTGGGTCTGTGGTGGGTTCATGCCGCGGCCCTTCTCTTTGCAATGTGGCTGCTCGTTCCGAAGCGCGCGAGGCGACGTAGAGCTCCAGCGATGGGAGTGGCCTGATGTCGCTGCTCGCGCGCTATCTCATCAAATCGGTTCTTGCCCACACGGTCTTGGTCGTGCTCGTGCTGCTCGTGCTGAGCGGCCTGTACCTTTTCATCACGCAGCAGGACGACATCGGCGT
>DATCLP010000250.1:0-4435 GCA_036563855.1 Steroidobacteraceae bacterium
TCCGTACTCCGCTCGGCGACATACCGGTCGATACCGAGGCACGACGGACTCTGCTCGAGCGCGGCGATGTAATCGTCAGCGACGTGCCGCATGCGCAGGAGCACAGCCTCGAAGTGCAACTACCCTTCCTGCAACGGTTGTTCGACGAGTTCGAGCTCGTGCCGCTCGTGGTCGGCGCCGCCGATGCCGGCCACGTCGCCTCGGTACTGGCGACGGTTGCGGACGACGAGTCGACGCTCCTCCTCGCGAGCTCCGATCTCAGCCACTATCTGACGTACGAGCAGGCGCGTCGCGTCGATGCGGACACGCATGCGCGCATCCTGGCGTTTGCAGACGACTTGCGGGGCGAGCAAGCGTGCGGCGCAGTCGCATTGAACGGACTGCTCAGACTTGCAAAGCAGCGCCAGGCCGCTATTTCGTGCCTATCCTTGTTGAATTCCGGAGATACGGCCGGCGATCGCTCGCGGGTCGTCGGATATGCAGCGTACGCCATCTATGACGATCGCCCCCGCCGACCGCAGTGAGCTGCTGCGGCTCGCGCGCGAGTCGATCGAAGCAGGGTTGCAGCGGGGCCGGCTGGCGCCGCTGCCGGCAACGTTTCCGCCGACTCTGAGCGCAGAACGCGCAACGTTCGTAACGCTGCGCGTCGAGAGCACTTTGCGCGGGTGCTGCGGCTCTATCGAACCGAGATTCGCGCTGGCGGAAGACGTGTGGCGCAACGCCTGGGCTTCCGCCTTTGCCGATCCGCGGTTTCCGGCGTTGACCCCGCATGAGTATTCCGGCGTACGTCTGCACATCTCCGTGCTGACGCCGCTCGTGCGCCTGCCCGTCACGCGCGAGGAAGAGCTCATCGCTTCATTGCGCGCAGGAATCGACGGCATCGTCCTGCAGCTCGGCGCGTCGCGGGCCACGTTCCTGCCGGCGGTCTGGGAAACCATCCCGGATCCGCGCGACTTCGTAAGTCACCTCAAAGTTAAGGCCGGTTGGCCTAGAACGTTCTGGTCGCCGCAAATCCGTATTTGGCGATACGAGACCGAGAGTTTCGGCGAAGACGAGACCTGAAATTTCCCCGCGCAGTCGCCGCTAATCGCTCGACCTGGCGAGCCGCAGTAGCGCCTCGACAGGAATGCCGATCGACGGCGGTCGCCTTCTGAGCTCTGCGTTCAGCTCGTGCAGCGCGCGCTGAACCTGGAACAGCGTAAGCAGACAACTTGCCGAATCGGGCGCGACCGTCCGACGCGCATCGCCCAATCCGCGGCGATAACCCTCGAGGAACGCTTGCGTCACGCCGCGCTGCCACTCCTCGAATGCCGCAGCCGCACGTTCGTAGAGATCCGGCCGCGAGCTCACGGCTTGCTCGAGAGCGGTCGCCCGTGCGTAGTCGAAGGATCGCAACACCGTCGCGACATCGTGCATCGGAGAGGTCTTTTCGCGGCGCTCCTCCGGCGGGCGATTCATATCGCCGTCGAAGTCGGTGATCAAGAAATCGTCCGCGACGAGCAGGATCTTGCGCAGATGCAAGTTGCCATGAACGCGCGTCTTCATCGCGCCGGGCGGGCGCGTGCACGCGTTGCTCACGATATCGACTAGCCGCTTGCGCAAGTCGAGCAGCTCACGTGCTTTCGGTTGCGTCGCCTCGGGCAGCTCGCCGATTCGGTTCTGAACCTCGACGAAGGTGTGCTCGACGAGCGTCATGACCGACTGGCGCCAAGCATCCAGATCGCTCTCGACGATCGGCTCGGGTGCGAACGCCGGATTATCGCTGTCGCGTGCGAGCAGAGCGTGCAGCTCGCCGATTCGTCGACCCATCGTGCGCATTTGCGCGTTGATGAGTGCGTGCGGATCCTCAGTGCTGGCGGCAGGTTCTGAAAGCAGATCCGTTGCGTGGCGCGCCAAGTGATCGAGGACGTAGCCCCACACATGTCCTTGGTTGCGCACGTACTGGAACAACGCGACGAGCAGCGTCGAGGTGCCGTCGTCTCCTTCCCAACGCACCGAGCCGACGAGCGCTGCAATGTGCGGGAACCCCAGACCCGTGAGATGGCGGATCATCTCGAGGTCGGGATTCGTACCCGGAATCAAGCGACGGTAGGCCTTCAGGAATACGTTTTCGCCGAGTACGACTCGCGTGCGCGTCTGTTCGCCGCCGAAGTGCTCGACAGGCTCCAAGCGCTCTTCGACGAGATTGCGCAAGAGGTCGGTGGACTCGAAACGGAGCTTGCCGGAATCGAGCGCGAACTCGCTGTTCGTGGCGACCGTTCTCGCGATCTCGATACAGAAGCGCGGATCGGCGAACGCATCGATCAAGACGCCCATGCGTGCGTGCTCGCGGACCTTTGCGAGCGTCCAATCCGAGGTGCGCAGCGCACCGGTATCCGGCTCGTCCTCCCAGGCCAGCGCAAGCGGTAGCGAGTATTGTTCGCGCACGCCGGTCTCGTCCTCGACCTCGATGAACGCGAGCAGGAACGGCGCCTGGCTCGTCTGCCACAGCGCACCGGTCTTCAAACGCACTGCTGTCGGTTTGCGCGACTTGAACCAACCGCGCGGCTCGAGGAATTCGGGGAGCACTTCGCGCTCGAACTGCTGGAGCGTGCGCCGTGCAATGTGGCGTTCGGGCGTCTTCTCCCGATCGATCGCGAACGTCGATAAACCGTTTGCGAGCACGAGCACCGGCAGCTCGGTCGCCGGCAATCGCTCGATGTGCCAGCTCGGCGGCGATGCCGTGTCGCTCAAGAGCAGCCAGAAAAATCCGTGCGCCGGCAACGTCAGGAAATACGGCAAGTCGCCGATCGGCGGAAAAGCGTTGTTGCCGAGCATCTCGACCGGCACCCTGCCCTTGTACTTCGACAGGTCGAGCTCGACGGCTTGCGCAGTCTGCGAAAGATTCATCACGCAGAGCACGATCTCATCGTCCAGCTGACGCACGTACGCGAGGATCTTGCGGTTCAACGCGCGTACGAACTCGAGCGAGCCGCGGCCGAAACAACGATGCTGGCGCCGCACGGTGAGAATACGCTTCGTCCAGTTGAGGAGCGACGACGGATCGCGGCTTTGCGCTTCGACGTTCACCGCCTGATAGCCGTAGATCGGATCCATGATCACCGGCAGATACAACCGTTGCGGATCGGCGCGCGAAAAGCCGGCGTTACGGTCGAGGCTCCATTGCATGGGCGTGCGCACGCCGTTGCGGTCGCCGATGTAGATGTTGTCGCCCATGCCGATCTCGTCGCCGTAATAGATCACCGGCGAGCCGGGCATCGACAGCAGCATGCTGTTCATGAGCTTGATGCGGTCGATATCGTTCGACAGGAGCGGTGCGAGCCGGCGCCGAATTCCGACGTTCACGCGCATTCGCGGTTCGGCCGCATACATCCTGTACATGTAGTCGCGCTCGCGGTCTGTGACCATCTCGAGCGTGAGCTCGTCGTGATTGCGCAGGAAGATCGCCCATTGGCAGTTTTCCGGAATTTCCGGGGTCTGCCGGAGAATCTCCGTGATCGGAAAGCGATCCTCCAGCGCCACCGCCATGAACATGCGCGGCATCAGCGGGAAGTGGAACGCGACGTGACACTCGTCGCCGTCGCCGAAGTATTCGCGCACATCCTCGGGCCATTGATTCGCCTCGGCGAGAAACATGCGATTCTTGTAATGCGCATCGACGACCGCGCGCATGCGTTTCAAGACTGCGTGCGTTTCCGGCAGGTTCTCGTTGTTCGTCCCTTCGCGCACGCACAGATACGGAATCGCATCGAGCCGTAAGCCGTCGACACCCATGTCGAGCCAGAACCGCATCACGTCGATGACTGCCTCGACGACCGCCGGATTGTTGTGATTCAAGTCGGGCTGATGCGAAAAGAAGCGATGCCAGTAGTACTGGCCGGCGACCGGATCCCAGGCCCAATTGGACGTCTCGGTATCCGTGAAAATGATGCGCGTGCCAGCAAGCGCCTTGTCCGTATCGCTCCAGATATAGAACTCGCGCTCGGGGGAGCCGCGCGGCGCCCGCCGCGCCGCTTGGAACCAAGGGTGCTGATCCGAAGTGTGATTGATGACGAGCTCGGTGATGACCTTCAGGCCGCGACGGTGAGCCTCGTCGACGAAGTGCTGAAAATCGTCGAGTGTCCCGTAGTCGGGATGAACGCCGCGATAGTCCGAGATGTCGTAGCCGTCATCCTTGAGCGGCGACGGATAGAAAGGCAGCAACCAGATCGTGTTGACGCCGAGCTCCTGGATGTAATCGAGCTTCTGCGTCAGTCCCGCGAAGTCTCCGATTCCGTCGTTGTTGGAGTCGAAGAACGCCTTGACGTGCATCTGATAGATGACCGCGTCCTTGTACCAGAGCGGATCGGGTGCTTCGTTCGATTGATCGGACATGGCCAGGTGTTCGTTGGTTCGCCCCGAGATTCTATGGCTGCCTGCAAGAGGGCTTCGACCC
>DATCLP010000251.1:0-2965 GCA_036563855.1 Steroidobacteraceae bacterium
CGATCTCCGCTCATGAGCCCATTGAACTTCGAGCTCCACACGATCGGCACGCCCTGCTCGTCGAGCGCTGCGCGAAATCTCGCCAGCACTGCCGGGCGATAGAAGTCGTGGCGCAAATCTTCCTCGCGGCTCCAGATCAGCTTCACGGGCGTCGGCGACAACTCTCTTGCGATCCTGACCGCTTGTTCGACGAAGTCGTGGCAGCCCGGAAGGCGTCTTCCGAATCCTCCGCCGAGCAACTGGTTGTGAACGATGACGTTTTCCGGATCGATTCCCAGCGTAGTCGCCGCGACCTTGCGTGCCGCCAATGGATCCTGCACGCCCGTCCACACCTCGCATGAATTCCCTTCGACCCTTGCAGTCGCACTCATCGGCTCCAGCGTCGCGTGCGCAACAAACGGCGCCCGATACTCTGCTTCGATGATGCGATCCGCCCGCTCGAGCATGCGAGCTGCATCGCCGGTCGTGTCGATCGCTCTTCCGCCCGCCTCGTCGAGCTTGGCCGAGATCCGTTCGAATAGCGCAGCGGAATCCGCAACGGCGACGTCATTCTTTGCGTACGTGATTCGCAGGGCCCGCAGGGCTTTCAAGGCCCGCCAGTAGCTGTCGGCGACGACGGCAACCGCGTTATCGAGTTGCACGATGCGCCGCACGCCAGGCATCGACTGCGCTTCTCGCGCGTCGACGCTCTCGACCTTCGAACCGAACACGGGCGCCGCCTCGACCGTCGCGTAGAGCATGTTCGGCAGCGAAACATCGATCGCGTATTTCGCGCTGCCGTTGACCTTGGCGGGAATATCGAGCCTGGGAACAGGCCGGCCCACGATGGTGTATTCGCTGCGCGGCTTGAGAGGCGGTCGCGCAGGCGGACCCAATCGCGCAGCCGCATCGGCCAGCTCGCCGAATGTCGCGCTGCGACCCGTAGCTTCATGGACGATGCGCGATGACTTCGCAACGCACTCGCGAACATCGACCTGCCAGAGCTGCGCGGCAGCCTGGAGCAACATCACTCGCGCGGCCGCGCCGGCCGTACGCATGCCGAACTGACCCGTACCTCGTACGCTGCTGCTGCCGCCCGTGACTTGCAGACCCATTACTTGGCTGAGCTTGTAGCTCGTATAGTCGAGGCCGCGGGCGAGCAGTTTCGGCGGATTCGCAAGCGGCGGAACGAACACGGGCACGAGATACCCGTTCGCATAAATGGGATCGGCCGGCGCTTCCTCGACGCGCACGAGATTCCAATCGGCGTCGAGCTCCTCGGCAAGCATCATCGCCAGCGCGGTGGGCACGCCTTGCCCCATATCGCAGTGAGGGACGACGACGATCACGGAGTTGTCTGGCGCGATCCTGACCCATGTCGTCAGCTGCGGCGGTCCCTCGCCCTTGCTCCGCACGCCCAATCGATTCGGCGCGACCAGCAGGCCTCCGACACCGAGAACGAGTCCGCCGCCAAGCAGACCTCCGGTTGCGAGCACGGCACGGCGAGTCCATTTACCCATGGTCCGCCCTCGTCAATTCGGCTGCTGCTGCCGCATGAATCGCCCGGCGAACCCGTTCATAGGTCCCGCAGCGACATAAATTCGTGATCGCGGCGTCGATGTCGTCATCGGTCGGATTCGGGATGCGTTGAAGCAGGGAGACCGCCGCCATGATCATCCCCGATTGGCAGTACCCGCATTGCGGAACTTGATGCTCGATCCAGGCCCGCTGGACGCGATGCAGATGTTCCGCCCCGAGGCCCTCGATCGTGGTGATGGAACGGCCTTGCACAGAGACCGCGGTAATCGAGCATGCACGTGCCGGCTCGCCGTCGACGTGGACCGTGCACGCCCCGCAAGCACCGACCCCGCAGCCGAACTTCGTCCCGGTCAGGCCGCATTGTTCGCGAAGGACCCACAACAGCGGAGTGTCTTCATCCACCTCGACCGTGCGGGCGACCCCATTGACCGTCAGAGACACATTCATATTGCTTGTCGCTAAACAAATAAAACCATTGCGGACGCAACGAACCTGTAGTTCCACGTGTTCTGCACTGCGCACTCGTCGTGTCTAGAATGAGTTTACGCTTTTCCAAAGGCGCGTTCGTACCGTAGACTGCGCAACATACAAATTGAGAGCTGATATTCTCGGTGCCGTTGGACCGGAAATACAGCTTTTCACGGCTGAACCAACAGTCCGACATAGGCAAAGCACTTCACTGGGGACTGACGAAGTGCATGAATACAACAGGGGGGCAACAGCAATTCAACGAGCAGCTAAGCCTATGGTGATCTGCAGAAGCGTGTCTCGCAGCACGCAACTGCCACTGTAGACGCTGATATATCTGGCAAGAACCATTTTCGAAAGGCTGACTACTCAAGGTTGGCCATTGTTAAGGGGGATCAAGCATGTCGATACTGCAAGTGGACCGCACTCGGCTGTCTTTGGCTGCCGCGATATCAATGATTCTGACGGCGTCGCAAGTGAACGCGCAGCAAGCGGCGGGTCAGGAAGGTGGACCGCAAAGAAGTCAGCTCGAGGAGGTCGTCGTCACCGGTTCGTTGATCCGCGGAACTCCGGAAGATGCGGCGTTGCCGGTGGATGTGTTCAGCGCGGCCGAGCTCGAAGAGCAAGGCGACCCGAGCCCGCTCGAGTTCGTCAAGAATCTGCCGATCCAAGGCCCCACGACCGGTGAAGCGTATTACTTCAGCGGTTCGGCGCTGACGAACAACGTTCAATACAACCTGCGCGGCATCGGCGCGGACAAGACGCTCACGCTGTTCAATGGCCGGCGCGCGTTCCAGAACGCTGTCGTTTATCCATCAGGTGCGATCGAGCGCATCGAGATCCTCAAAGACGGTGCTGCCGTAACGTACGGTGCCGACGCCACCGGTGGCGTTGTCAACATCATCACCAGAGATCGATTCGAAGGCGTCGAGGTGTCTGGCTCGTATAAGAGCTACAAGGGCTCCGAGGACGGCGAGTG
>DATCLP010000252.1:0-4084 GCA_036563855.1 Steroidobacteraceae bacterium
AGCTCGTGGTCTCCTCTTTCGTAACCGGTGCGCTCGCAGTTTGAGCGAGCCGCGCGGCGGGCCTCCGGTCGTACAGATACACGGCCATCGCAACCGTCAGTCCGACCGCGAGGCCCAGCACGAACCCGGCTACGCCGGACACGTTATCGGCGGAACGGCGCTTGGCATGTTTGTAATCGCGAGGCATGGAACCTAGCCGTCAGTCAACCACGAATGCGCGGACCCGGTGCAGATTCTAGCGATCGTATATTCCACAAGACGCGCATGCAGCTGCATGAGATCGCTATCCGGCTGCAGCGTCGCTCTCGGCGCGCTCCATCTTCTCCGGCGCAGAGACGCTCAAGATCTTCAGTCCGTTCGCGAGCACTTGCCGGGTCGCAGCGATGAGGTTGAGCCTCGCATTGCGCAATCCGGCATCGTCGACGATGAACTTGTGCGCGTTGTAGTACGTGTGGAATTCGCCTGCCAACTCGCGCAAGTAGTACGCGATTTGATGAGGCTCTAAGTCGTCGGCCGCTTTCTCGAGCACCTCGGGGTAGGAAGTCAGCCGGCGGATCAGCGCGATTTCGTGCGCCTCGGTGAGCCGGTGGAAATTGCTTTCGCCGTTCTCGCGATCGTGCTCGAGACCCTTTTCCTTCAATTGTCTGAACACGCTGCATACGCGTGCGTGCGCGTACTGAATGTAGAAGACCGGGTTCTCCTCGGTCTGCGCGAGCGCGAGGTCGATGTCGAATGTGAACTCGGAATCGGCTTTACGCGAGACGAGGAAGAACCGCACGGCATCGCGTCCGACCCACTCGATCAAATCGCGTAGCGTGACGTACGATCCGGCACGCTTCGAGATCTTCACTTCCTCGCCGCCGCGCATCACGCGCACCATCTTGTGCAATACGTAATCCGGGTATCCTTTCGGGATGCCGATGTTCAACGCCTGCAGCCCGGCGCGCACACGTGCGATCGTGCCGTGATGGTCGCTGCCTTGCACATTGATCGCTCTACGGAAGCCGCGCTGCCATTTCGTGACGTGATAGGCGACGTCGGGCACGAAGTACGTATACGTGCCGTCCGACTTGCGCATGACGCGATCCTTGTCGTCGCCGTACTCGGTCGTGCGCAGCCACAGCGCACCGTCCTTCTCATAGGTCTTGCCGCTCTCGATGAGGGCCTTCACGGTCGCTTCGACTTTGCCATCCGTGTAGAGGCTCGATTCGAGGTAGTACACGTCGAAGCGCACGCCGAACTTCTGTAGATCGATATCCTGCTCGCGGCGCAGGTAAGCGACTGCGAACCTCCGAATGCAGTCGAGGTCGTCGACCTTGCCGTTCGACTTCACCGATTCGCCGTCGAGCGCTTGTACCGTCTTCTTCGCGAGATAGTCCGCGGCGATTTCGGCGATGTACTCGCCGTTGTAGGCGGCTTCCGGCCAGCCCGGATCGCCGGGCGCAAGACCGCGCGCGCGTGCTTGTACGGAAAGGGCGAGGTTCTGAATCTGGACGCCGGCGTCGTTGTAATAGAACTCGCGGCTCACGTCGTAACCCTGGGATTGCAACAGCGAGGCGAGCGCATCGCCGAGCGCCGCTTGGCGGCCGTGCCCGACGTGCAGCGGACCTGTGGGATTTGCGGAGACGAACTCGACGACCGTGCGCTCTCCGCCGCCGCGATTGCTATAGCCGTACGCGGGTCCCAGATCGAAGATGCGCCCGAGCTCTTGGCGGTAGGCTTCCGGCGACAAATGGAAATTGATGAACCCAGGTCCGGCGATTTCGACCTTCGCGATCATGTCGCTGGCCGGCAGCGCGTCCACGAGCGCTTGCGCAAGCTGGCGCGGGTTGCGCCGGGCGGGCTTTGCGAGCTGCAGGGCGATGTTCGTCGCGAAATCGCCGTGAGCCGGATCGCGCGTACGTTCGACGGTAATCGTCGGGGTGCCGATATCGGCGGGAACCACATCCGCGGGCAACGTTGCCAGCGCGGCGGAGACGAGTTGTTCGATCTGGTACTTCAAAGGCGAATCAGGAACGCTAAAAACGGGCGACAAGTCTAGCAGCGGCGCGTCGCACTCGCTGAGCGCGACGCGCGGGGCTACGGGGAACGGGCTACGGGCGACGGCCAGAAGAAACGCGCACTGCGTGCAGACGATACCTTTCTTTGCCGTCACCGCGATGCATTCGCTCTACGCCGCCGCTCGTTTGAGCGGTCTTGCCGTCGCCCGTAGCCCTTCTCGCCAACGCTCTCAGAACAGCTCCAACGGGTCCACATCGATCGACCACCGCACCCGCGAAGCTTCTTTGAGCGATTCGAGCGCAGGGACCCACGTCGCGAGCAGGCGCTGGAGCGGCCGATGGTCGGTCGCATGCAGCAGCAATTGCGCCCGATAGCGCCCGGCGCGACGTTCCATCGGCGCAGGCGCCGGACCAAGGATCCGAACGCCGCCGACGCGCTGTCGGTCGGCAAGCTCCTTCGCGGCACGTAGGAACTGCATCGGTGCACCAAGATGTGCCGCCTCCGAACGCACCAAGGCGAGGCGCGCGAACGGCGGCCAGCCGGCTTGTTCGCGTTCGGCGAGCGCACCTCGTGCGAATGCGTCATACCCGCCTCGCATTAGTGCTTGCAGCAACGGGTGTTCCGGACATTCGGTTTGAATCAACACTTCGCCCATGCGCTCGGCGCGACCCGCACGGCCGGCGACCTGGACGATCGTCTGCGCCAGCCGCTCGCTGGCGCGGAAATCGGTACTGAACAAGCCCTGGTCCGCGTTCAAGACGACGACGAGCGTCACGTGAGGAAAGTGATGTCCTTTCGTCAGCATCTGCGTACCGACGAGGATCTTGACTTCGTTGCGATCGACCGCCGCGAGCGTCGCCTCGAGATCGCCTTTGCGCCGCATGCTGTCGCGGTCGATGCGAGCAAGCGGTGCATTCGGGAAGAGCTGCACCACGGTTTCTTCGATGCGTTCGGTACCCTGGCCGACGGCTTTCACGTTGCCGCCGCAGGTGGGACACAGCTCGACCGTCTGATGCTCCGCGCCGCAGTGATGACAAAGCAGGCCCTTTGCGCGCCGATACACGGTTAGATGCGCATCGCATCGCTTGCAATGCGCCGACCAACCGCAGCTCGGACAGAACAGCACGGGTGCGTAGCCGCGGCGGTTCAGGAACAACAGCACCTGATTACCGTCCGCCAAGTGCTTTTGCATCGCTGCCAGCACAGGCGTCGCGATGCCTTGGGCGGCACCGTGATGACGTAGATCGATCAGCGACCAACGCGGCTGACGGGCGCCGCCGGCGCGCTCGGGAAGCCGCAGGTGCGTATCCGGTTGGCGCTGCGCGCGCCACAGACTTTCGAGCGATGGAGTCGCCGAGCCCAAGACGATCGGAACCTGCGCACGTTGTGCGCGCACGATCGCGAGGTCCCGCGCCGAGTAACGAAAACCTTCCTGCTGTTTGAACGAGGCATCGTGCTCTTCGTCGACGACGATCAGCCCAAGTTGCGGTACGGGCACGAAAACAGCGGAACGTGTCCCAATTACGATGCGAGCTTGACCGCCGCGCGCCGCCCGCCATGCCGCCAAGCGCTCGCCGTCGCTCAAAGCCGAATGCAAGACTGCGAGCGGTGCATCGAAGCGCGCACGAAAGCGGGCGACGAGCTGCGGGGTCAGCGCAATTTCCGGGACCAGCACGAGCGCTTGCCGTCCGCGATTCAACACGTTGTCGATCGCGCGCAAATACACCTCGGTCTTGCCGCTTCCGGTGACGCCGTCGAGGAGCAACGGAACAAACGAGCCTTGCGCGTTCGCGATTCGCTCGACGGCTTGCTGTTGCGCTTCGTTGAGCGCCGGCCCCGGTGTCGCGCGGTGAGATGCGATCGTTGCGGACGGCGTATGCGTGAAAGATTCGATGAGCCCACGTTCGGCGAGCTTGCGCAACACTGTGCCGTCGGCCTGGGTCGCTGCGCAGATCGATTCGCGCGTGGCCTCGCCCGTATCGCGCAGAAGCTCGAGCACTGCGCGCATTTTCGGCGAGCGACGCACCAGGACTGCTGCGCTGGCGTCATGACCGGCAGATGTGAGCCGCCAGCGCGTCTCCAC
>DATCLP010000253.1:0-5637 GCA_036563855.1 Steroidobacteraceae bacterium
CCACGATCTCCCTCGAGGGCGGCGCGTTCAAAGCGCGTTACGACTACACACCCGATCCGCAAGCAGAAATCATCCTGGAGGGTACATTCGCCGGCAAAGAAGCCAAGGGCTCCTGGGCGATGGTGCAGAAGGGCGGCAACGAACCGTTCTTCAATGGGACGTGGGAAGTGACGAGGAAAGACTGAAGGCTGAAGGCCGAAGGTTGAAGGCTGAAGGCTGAAGGTAAGAGCGCGCCGCGGCGCGCAGAAAATAGCCTCTCCTTGGGGAGAGGCGCGCAGAGCGAAGCGTGCGGGTGAGGGGATTTCGGGGCGAATCGGGGAAGTCGGTATCGCTGTCGCGATTCAGTTTCTTCTGGCGCGCACTGCGCGATCCCCTCACCCTTAACCCTCTCCCCAAGGAGAGGGGAAGTCGGTATCGCTGTCGCGATTCTTTTCTTATGGTGCAACTAAGGTTGCTCGCTCGATCACTTTCCCGCGCAGAATCACTTTGTCGATCGAGTCCCAGGCGCGCAGAGTTTCGAGCGGATTCAAGTTGAGTAACAACAGATTCGCGATCTTCCCGGCCTGCACCGTGCCGTAGTCGCGTTCGAGCCCGAACTGCCGCGCATTGTTGATCGTGGCTGCGCGAAAGATCGCATCGAGCGGGATGCCTGCTTGAGCCATTGCGCGCATTTCACGATACGTGTCGTAGCCCGGTTGATTGCCATAGATCGGTCCTGACGGCGTATCGCTGGCGAGCAGCAACGGGTGACCGAGGTCGTGCAGATACTTCGCGGCACGCAGATTCTGGTTCCCGATCTGCATATGCATCTGCACGATCTTGGTGTCCGGCACGTTTCCGAGCGACGCCTTCAACTCCTGCTTGTGCCACTGTCCGGCGTCGGTCGCGTACCACGCGAGCAAATTGCGCGGGACGACTTTCGCGTACGTCGGATCCTCGAGGGTGTCCGACCGAAACAGATCGGCGGTTCCGTAGATTACGCGGAACGTCGGCTGATAGCCGATCTTGCGTTGGTGAACGTTGCGCAAGTGTGCGGCGATTGCACTCGGCAGGCCTTCGGGCGGACTCGCTTGTTCCCATTGCCACAGCCCGTGAGCGAGAACATCGACGCCGCCTGCCAAAGCGTGCTTTTGCCAAGTGAGCGCATTCGCGTGCGCGAGCACGAGCAATCCCTTGGCGCGTGCTGCAGCATGCACACGCCGTAATGTCTCTTCGCTCGGAACCGGCCATTCGCTGCTTTCGCCGAAACCGTCTTCGACGAAGACCTTGACGCAATTGGCGCCGCTCGCCGCGATGCGCTCGACGACCGCCTCCGGCGTGTGATCCTTGGCGTCGGCGCCGGCGGGTAGAGGATGCCGCTCGGCATTCGCAGGCTCATAGATCCAGTTCGGCATCAGCGTGTAGCGCATGCTTGGCGGAATGAATACGGTGGGATAGCCATTCAAAACCGGCGCACCGCCGCACCAGAACAAATCCGGGTGCTGAGGCTGGTCGAGAAAAGATCGGTTGAACTCGGGGCTGCTGTTGGTATCGAGCACCTGCGTGACGCCGAAATATAGATAGCTGCGCGGCTGCTGCTTGAAGTACTCGTTGCGCAACGACTGAATTTCGGGATCGTCGCTGACGAATGGCAGGCCCACTGCATCGACGGTGTGGACGTGGGAGTCCATGACGCCGGGCGTCAGGAACTTGCCGCGGCCGTTCACGCGTTGCACCTTCGGAGCTTCGATCGGTTCGTCGCTGATCGCTGCGATGCGCTCGCCGCGGATCAGCACATTTCGCGGTCCGACCGCGCGGGAAAGCTCGGGCGAGACGAGCGTGACGTTCTCGATGAGCACATCGGCCGACGCGACGCCCGTACCGACTGAGAGCAAGCATGCGGCGGCTCGCAGCAACGCCCTTCGCAAAGTCGGAACCCCGTTTTGTTTCAATCGGTGCTGCATCGGACTCACCTGCTTGCCCGCGCTTTCGATGCGCGGTTACGAGCGTCGGTTGCGTTGGGTTCGGCGGCATCGAGCGCTTTGAGCATTCTGTGCAACGCGAAATGCCTATAGCTGAACAGCGCAAGCGAACGAATCTCGCGCCAGTTTGCGGTTTTCGTGACGTCGACCGCGATCCAGCCGTTGTGGCCGAGATAGGGCGGAATCGAGAACTGCTTGTCCCGGATCAAGAGCGCTTGCTGATCGACGCCGACCCAGAATGCGAGCTGGAGCTTGAGGTCGGAGCGATAGCAGTACGCTTGGGCAAACACCTTCTTGCCTGCGCGCCACACCGGAAAGCCGAATTGTTTCGTTTCGCTCGTTTCCGGAAACGATAAGCAGATGGCGCGCATCTGCTTGAGAACCTCCTGCGCGCGCTTCGACTGCATCGGATCGATCTCTTCCGGCTTCATCTTCCGCGTCGGCGGTTCGATCTCGATCGTCTTGCCGAGCGACTTGACGAGCGCAGGCGGCGCGACTTTCTCGTAGGCCTCGCGCACGAGCTTCGCCACCGTCTTCCAGGAAATGCCTTTGTCGAGATTGACGCCCAACCAACCGCGCGAACCGACGTAAGGAGGTACGAAGAAGTGCTTCGGCTCCGCGCTCACGTAGTGCTGCTGTGCGCCTTGCGGCGCATTGAGCCACAACGCAATGCGCCCGTCGCCGTGATGATTGACGGAGAAGGTCGCAAACGTCTTTCCGTTTACACGAAAGTCGGGTTGACCGTGCGAGAGAACTTCCTCGCTGTTGGGGAACCACAAACAGATCTCGCGGATGGCTTGAGGGATGGTTTTGGGCATCGCCAAAGGCTATAGGCGATAGGCTGTAGGCTGTAGCCAGAGCGCGCGATGCGCACTTCGCCTCTCCTCGGGGAGAGGCAGCGAGAGCGGAAGCGTCGCGGTGAGGGGATCACCCATTTAAGCTCCTTCCCTAGCCCTCCCTGTTTCGCACAGGAGGGGATCATTTAGCTTTCGCGCCCGTGCTTGTCACCGTCGCCGGAGCGCTACCGTCTCCAAAGGAAAGTAGATTTGCGCGCTGCGCGCTCCCGGCTACAGCCTACAGTCTACAGCCTATAGCCTAGTTCACTGAGCTGGGCGCAACCGACAATTCGATCGTCCGTCCTTCGTTGTCGACGGTTGTGACGGATACGGGGCGGCGCCAGACACGAACGATGTACTCGAGGACTTTGCGTCCTCGCTCCGGATCGAGTCCGCGACCGTCGGTGACATGATCGTGAACGAGCTCGAGCTTGCCATCGACGCGGACGTGCGCGGCGGTGACGGTAGGTGCGCCGAAGCCATACTTCGGTGCAAGCAGCGCGTCGTGGAGCGCGGGTAGATCCATTTCCTGAACCGTAAGCATGCCGTTCGGCGGTCCCTTGTAACGGAACAGCTTCAGTTCTTGCGCGAGCTCGAGCGTCAAGTGATTGCGCACGAACGCAAAGTCGTCGTCCTGGGACATCACGCGGCGGGCATAGTCGATGCCGTGCTTCTCGACGATGTCTTCCCAGATCGTAAAGCCCAAGTGATACGGATTCGTCGCCAGGGCGACGGCATCGCCGGTCGCCGTCGGGCGAACGACATCCGAATGGCACTTGATCGCATCGACGTAGGCGTCTTGCGGGAGGAAATCGGCCTCGCGAAGCAATCGCGCATGCCAATACGACGCCCACCCTTCATTCATGATCTGGCAGGCGAACACCGGATAGAAATAGAACGACTCCTCGCGCACCGCGAGAAAGATATCGCGCTCCCATGGTTCGAGCTCCGGCGCATAGTGCGCGATGAACCACAGCAGGTCCTTTTCAGGATGCGGCGGAATCGGCGCTCGTTTCGGCGGCCCGCCAGTGATCGGTCGAGCGGTATCCGGCCCGAGCGCCGCATAGCGTCGTGCGAATTCGTCGTCGACGGGTAGCGTCCGCTCCGGCAGATACTCCGGATACCGCGGGCGGCGCAGCGGCTGATCTACATCGATGTGCTGTTCGAGGGAGAGCGCCGCATCGAGCACCTGCTCGACGCGTTCGATGCCGTGCTCTTCGATCGCCATGCCGATCTGGCGCGCATGTGCGGCGGCCTGCTCGACGATGTGTTCGCCGACTTGCTCTTGGCTACGCCGGAACAAGATGTTGTTCGTCGAGAAGTCGGCGTGACCGAGCACATGCGCGGTTACCAACACGTTCTCTGCTGCGCTGTTCGTTTTCGCGAGATAGGCCCGACCGGGATTGCCGGGGAACACGACCTCGAACAGCCGCGACAAACCCATCCGATGCTGGATGAGCTGATAGATGTAGCGAACTCCGAACGACCAATGCGGCATGCGCACCGGCAGTCCGTAGATCGCGATCTCCGTCATGAAGCTTTCGGGAACGACCTCGAACTCGACCGGGTGATATTTGAGCCCCTGGCTGCGTGCGAGCTGCTCGATGCGGGAGATATGTGCGCGCCAGTCTTCCATTTGAGCCTCTAGCTGCCGGCCCCTCGGGGCCTGCTATCGATCGCGAATGTGGAGCGAAGTGCAGCCATGGCAGTCAGTCGCTAGCGTCGGAACTAGCTGCTACCTCCTGCGGCATCGCTGCTGAAGAAGTGCCGGACTGCGCCCCAGACGTCCTCGTTACCGTTGACGCGGTACGCACCGACTTTGCGGTCGCGACGCGCCAGGTCGAGGAACAACTTGCCGATCTCGCTATCCGGCATCGTGCCGGCGAGCGGCGCAACTTCGAGGAAGCCGGAGTAATTGCAGATCTTCGAAAGCTCCTCGAGCTCGGCAAAAGCCGCGGGCTGATCCGAAGGAAAGTTCTCGCCGTCCGAGGCATAGAACAGATAAACGTTGTACTGACTCGGGCTGAAGCGCTCTTCGATGATCTCGCGAACCTTCTTCAACCCGGCGGAGGCGACGGTGCCGCCCGTGCCGCTCACGCGGAAGAACTCTTCCTCCTGGAATTCCCAAGCTTCCGAGGTGTGCGCGACGAACACCAGATCGAGATGCCGATACTGACGCCGCAGTCCCTGGATCGCCCAGAAGAAGAATGTCTTGGAAATTTGCCGCTCCCGCTCGCCCATGCTGCCCGACACGTCGAGCAGCAACATCACGACGGCCTGCGTCGCAGGCTGTTCGCGCTTCGCGAGCTGCCGATAACGCAAATCGTCATCGGTGAACGAGAGTCCATCGCGACCGGCCGTGCTTTGCACACCGCGCCGCTTGATCGATTCCTTGAGCGACCGGCGGCGATCGAGCCGCGAACGAGCGCCGCGTCGATCCCAGCCTTCGCGCGTCCAATCGTCCTCGCGCGACTTGCCGGTCTTCGCTTCGAGATTCGGGAGCTGCATTTCTTCCCACAGCCAGTCGACGATATCGTCGATCCGAAACTCGAGCGTGTATTGGATGCCGCCTTCTTCGTTGCCGCCTTGGCCTCGCTGATTGTCCGCTTCCTGCTGCGGCCGGCCGATGCGATCGCCCGGCTTTGCCTGACCTTGACCGACGCCTTGCTGTTCGTTCGGCGGCCGCAGGCGGAATCGGTAGTGTTCGAGCATGCGCACGGGCACGCGCACAGTGCTCGCGCCGCCAGTCAACACGTCAGCGCCGGCTACGATTTGCGGCAAGTGCTGTTTGACGGCATCGCGGACTTTGTCGTTGTGTCGAAGCCAGTCCCTTGCGCCTC
>DATCLP010000254.1:0-5527 GCA_036563855.1 Steroidobacteraceae bacterium
CGTCATGGCCGTCAGTGGATGAGTTGCGCCGTGCGCGCCGGTGCCTGTGCGGATTGTTTCAGCTCGCTCTCGATGACAGCGAGCGAGACCTTGCCGTAATCGGCGTCGGTGCAGGTCGCCATGACCTTGCGCAGCACGCTATAAGGCGTGGAGCGATCGCCGAGGATCGTGACCTCGCGATCCTTGATGTCCATCTGCGCCGCGTCCTGCAGCACCGTATCCGCCTGCGACTGAAGCGCTTCCTTCAGCGGCTGAATCACGGCCTCGGTCGATGCCATCACTTCCGGGATCGTCGCAACGAGGCGGCCGTCGACCAACACCTCGCCTTTCGTGATCATCACCACGACGCTCGGGCGCGGCTTCTTGTCCGCGATCGACTCGGGAATCGAGATGTTCTTCGTGTTCGGCAGGATCTCGACGTCGGACGTGTGTACGAGCAGGAACACGACCATGATCATCAGCATGTCGATGAACGGCACGAGCGTCATGTGATTCGCGCCGTGCGTCGAGGACTGACGCTTGCGGTGACGTTTGATGCGATACGGCGTCATGTCGGCGCATCTCCCACCGAAACGTCAGGGAACAGCTCGGCCATATCCCAGTTCGACCCCGGCACCTGGAATACGCGGACCGTATCCATCACCTTGACGAGCGTGTCGTACTGAATGTCCTGTTCGAGCAGGATCGTGGCGTCGGTCTTGTCGGGATACTTCGATTTGACGAGCTGCAGGTAATCGGACAACGCCTTGAGATCGTAGACCTCGCCGATGCGCGGAATGGTCCGCAGCACGCCGGTTCCGCGATCGGCCACTTCGATCGCGTCCCCGCGAACGATCACCTCGAGATTCAGACCTTCGGGCAAATCCGGCACGGCCGCATCGGCGCCCGGCAGATTCAACTCCAGGATGCTCGTCTTCGTGAAGACGGCGGTGAAAATCAGGAAGAAGATGAGGATCAACATCATGTCGACCATCGGGACGACATTGATCTCGTGCCGCCCGCGATAGCGCTCATGATTGCGCCGCATCCGGTTTGCGACTTTCGATTGCGCCATGGAGGAGTCCCTCGGTGTCGTGCGCAGCAGCGCGCCTTACGCGATGCCGTGCGCCTGACGTCCGCGCGCTGCGACCGCAGCCTCGCTGTCCGCCGCCTCCTGCCGACGTTCGACGACCGAGTTCAGGAACTTCACATTGGCGATTTCGAGGCTGTCGATGAGCTTCGTCGTCTTCGCCTCGAGGAACATGTGCGCCAGCAACAACGTGATGGCAACGAACAGACCCGACGCGGTGTTGTTCATGGCCACGGAAATGCTTGCCGCCAGCAAGCTGGCCTTCTCCGCAGGATTCGCATTCGCAATCGAAGCGAACGCCGCGATCAGGCCGATGACCGTACCCAACAATCCGGTGAGCATGCCGATGTTCGCCAGCGCTTGCAGATACGGCGTACGCTTCTCGATGCGCGGGATCACCTCGAGCAGGCTTTCGTCCATTGCCTTCTCGATGTCGTCGCGGCGGCGGGCGCCAGCGATGCGCGCGATACCGTAGTTCAGCGCCGTGGCGATCGAAGCGCTCGACTTCTGCGTGATCGCGACGACCTGCTTGAAGTTGCCGTTCGCGATCAAGGGCGCAACCTGATTCCACACGCGGCGATTGCTCGTCATCTCCGCGGTGAGGAAAACGTATCGCTCGATCGCGATCGCGATGCCGACAACGAAGATCGCGGCCAACAAGTAGAGGAACGGACCGCCCTCGCGAAAGAAGTTGACCACGTGTTCAAAGAAGCTCATCGAACTGACTCCTGATTGAAGGCTTGAGGCGGTTGAACCAAGGCGCGATGTACAAAATTGCGTTACATAAGACTCGAATACCGAGACCTACTTCTCAGCTCCGCGACCGGACGGCGCGGCCTGCGCGGCGGAATCGTTGCCCCCGCTCGTCACCGCTTCGTAATACGTCACTTCCCGACGAAAAACGTCACGGTCGACCGGCGTCAGGACTTCGTCGAGCAGCGTATTGAAGGGCTGGCCGGGGAGCTCGCCGATATCCGCCTTCTTCCAAGGCACGATGTAAAGGACTTTCGGCAGCTCGCGGTTGCCCGTTACGACTGTCGTATCGAGCTCGAGCCGATCGGCAGCCGCCGACGATGTCGACCGCACGGGCGACCGTTCCTGTGCCTGGACCGGCTTCGGCTCCGACTCCTCGTTGGCCGCTTGCTCCGCACCGAATGCGTGCAATGCGAACGCAACGCCGATAGTAATCAGCGATACCTTTCTGAACGCTCTCGTGCTCATGAACCTGCTCCTGCAGCGCGCTGAGCGCTTTCGAGCCTCACTTTCAGCTCTTTCACCCAATTGCCGACTTTTTCGTCGGGCGCCGATGTCAATGACAAGTAGCGCTCGAACGACTCGAGCGCCCGTTGCGGCTGTTGCAGATACAAATCGCACAGCACGCCGAGGTTCAGGTAAGCGTTTGCGTAGCCGGGATCGATTTCCACAGCGCGCGTATACGCTGCTTCGGCTTCTTTGAAACGTCCTTGGTGTCGATACACGATCCCGAGCTGGTTGTACGCCGCCGCATGCTCCGGCTTGCGCTCGAGCGCCGCCTTCAAGCTCTTCTCAGCGTCGTCGTAGCGTCCTGCCTTCGCCTGCAAGATGCCGAGGTTCACGAGCGGCCCCGCATACATCGGGTACTTCGCGGCCAGTGCTCTGAACGCTTCCTCTGCTGCGGCAACATTCCCAGCATTGACCATCGCGACCGCGTTCTCGAACTCTTGCACCGCCTCGGGTGGAAGCATCGGCTCTGCCGAACCTTCCGGCGGTGCGCCAGCCGATTGCGCATTCGGTGGGGTCGGGCGTGCCGTGCTTGCCGATGGAGCAGACGGCGACCGATCGCCTTCGAGCGGAAACGTCTGTGCAGACGATGTCTGCTGTTGGGTCGGTTCGGGCGCACTCGACGGCGGTTCCGTCGGCTTCACCGCGGACGTCGATCCGCACGCCGACAGCACGAGCGCGGACACGAGCAACCACACCCGCTGCGACGCCGAACGCATCGATCGCTTGTTAGTGCAGCGCAGGAACATAGTCCTCACTGACCTCCGTCTTTGCGTACCGCGCGGGCTTCAGCTTCGCTAGCACCTCGAAGCTCTTTTGCACTGACTCGTCGTAAATCCCTTCCGCTGCGCGTTTCGCATTGGTTTCGTGCAGTTCGATCGCCTTCTCTTCGAACGGGAATGCCTGTTCCTCGAGCAGCACGTCGTACTCTTCGCGGGCTTCTTCGTCCAGCTCTTTCGGTCGCTCGGACGCCAGCAAATCGGCAGCGAATTGCCGATACAGCTCGCCCATTCCATACGTCGCGGCGGTCGTCACTTCGGCAACGCCGTAATCGAGCGCCTCGCCGTAAATGCTCAACACCCTTTCCATCGCCGCGCGTTTCGCCTTCAACGACTTCTCGAGCGGCGCAACGAGCTTTATCGAATTGAACATCGCAACCGGCCCCTCCACCGTCTCGAGCGTCGCACGTGCAGCAAGATACTTGCTGCGCTCCGTTCTGTTCGCTCCCGCGGCCTTGTCTGCGGCGATGATCTCGTTGATCCACTGCGAACGCGTGCGCACGTCGTTTTGTGCCCTGGCCATATCCGCCAGCTTCTGGCGCGCGTCCTGCGCCGGGTCCAGAGGCAACGGGAATTGCTTTACGTAGTTCGCGAAGGTGCGCGCCGCGTTCGCCTGCGATCCGCCTTTTTCGTACAGCGTAGCGGCCTGCCAGAGCGCTTCGCGGCGAATCTCGGCAGGCTCCTCCGCGCGCGCCGCGACGCGCTCGAATTCGACGGCGGCATCGGTGCCGCGCCCCGATTCCAGGTACGCGACCGCCAACGAACGGGTGGCTTCAGGTACGAGCGGATGGTTCGGATGCGTGCGACGGAAGGCTTCGAGCACTTGCGCGGCGCGCACCCACTCTTGGTTTCTCAACAGAATGCTCGCGGCATCGAACTCTGCATTCGCGCGCACCTTCGAATTCGGCGCAAGCGCCGCGACGCGCAAGAAATCGTCCACCGCGCCGCCGGCATCGCCCGCGCTCTGTTTTGCCTCGGCTTGCTTGTAGATCGAAGCGGCAATGCGTTCTTCAATGGCCGAGCGCTCCGGGTCGTTCGAAGCAAGGTAGCCCTGCACGCGAATGTACGCCTGTTCGGCTTCGGCGAAACGCCCGCGATCGAAGAGCGCATGCGCGAGCAGCGTCGTAGCAGTGCGTTGGAAGGTCCGATCGACCGGCGGACGCCGCTCCAAGATTTGTTGCGATACTTCGATGACGCGATCGAGCTCGTTCAGCGCGAACAGCGCCTCGTCGGCCTTCGTCAACACGCGCGCAGACTCGGGGTGCTCGGGGAAGCTCGTCGCGAACATGATCGAGCTTTCGATGCTCTGGCGATGCCATAGATCCTTCGACTGACCGCTGAGCGTCGCCTCATGCTTTTCATAAGCGACGAGCGCCGCATATCCGGCAGCCGCCGCTTTCGCATGAAGCGGATAGTCGTAGGCGGTGCGCTCGTACTCCTTGGCAGCTTCGGCGAAACGGCCAGATTCGAACAGCACGTCGCCGAGCAGGAATCGCGTTGCCGGTGCTTCCGGATCCTGCGGGAACGAATCGAGCATCGCGCGATACCAGCGCGCCGCTGCGTTGTAGTCCTCCGGCTTCTTCGATTTCTGGGCCTGGGCGTGGTAGTACTCGGCCAAATCCTTTTGATTGCTCTTCAAGAGCGCAGCGACTTCCGGCGCGTCTTCGACGGTGCGCGAGCGCCAGAACGGCGAGCCGAACGCGTAACGTTCGACGAACGCTTGCTTGCCCTCCAGCACCAAGGACGCAAAACCGCCCTTCTGATATGCCTCGATCGTGCGGACCTGTAGCGACGGCGCGTACCGATCGTCGGGGCGACGCTTCGCGAACGCCTCGAACGCAAGCGCGGCGTCTTGATAGCGCTCTTTCTCGATGTAGAGATTGCCGAGCGTCTCATATAAGAGGTGGGCGTACACCGGGTCGCCTCGCACGCGCAGCGCCGCATCCAACGAATCGGGCCCTTCCAGGTCGTAGAACGCGATGGCGATTGCCCGAAAAGCGTCGTCGGTGAGCTCGCGCTCCGGCCGCGTGAGCGAATCGCTCGGGCGCAAGTTGCCGTTCGCTACGAGCACGCGATCGATCACTCGCAAGAACGAATCGACGCTCTCCTCGCCTCGTCCTTGCTTGAACAGCGACCAGCCGTGCTTGTACAGACCCTGCTCATAAAAGCCTGAGTCCGGGCCCGCATTGACGACCGCGGCATACGCGCCCTCGGCCTCTCGATAGCGGCCTGCGCTGAACAAGATCTCGCCGCGTCGGAATTGCGCTTCAGTCGTCCACTTGCTCGAGGGGTACGTTGTGACGAGCCGGGTCAGGACCTCGAGCGCCTTTTCCGGATCCGCTTCGAGCTCGTAGGCTCGCGCCAACTGATACATGACCGCATCGTTTCTCTCGTACTTCGGGTACGAGCTCAGTAATCC
>DATCLP010000255.1:0-4220 GCA_036563855.1 Steroidobacteraceae bacterium
TGTCCAGCGCGACCCGAACACACCGGTACTGCTCGGCCTAGAACCCGACGATGCGGATGCCGAGCTCGGGTACATCTTGCCGGGCGATGCCGACTCTTACGGCGGCTACCGTGTTGGGCGATTCATCGAGAAGCCCACCATGCAAGTCGCGAAGGACATCATCGAGGCAGGCGGGCTGTGGAATGCGTTCATCGTCGCAGCATCGGCACGCGCATTGCTCGATCTGTATATGCAACGGTTCGCTCCCGTCGTCGTGCAGATGCAGGTCACGCTCGACCGCACGCTGCATGCCGGCCTGCCGCAGGCATCCGCGTGGTCCACGCTTTGCGAGATCTACGATCAGCTCCCCGATGTGGACTTCTCGCGCCACATTCTCGAAGGGCACGAGTCGAGACTGCGCGTCATTCGGGTACCGCCGTGCGGTTGGAGCGACCTCGGCACGCCGAGGCGTGTCGGCGAAACCTTGCGGCGCTTGCAAATCACCCGACCAAAGCATCACGCAACGGAGACGCACCATGCACCGGAAGCCTCGGACACGTTCATCAACCTGGCGACACAGCACGCAAGGGTGAGCGCCACTGCGCTCACAATTGAGAATTGAGAACGAAGAGGTTCCGTGGCAGTGCTGCCGTTCCTTGATTCCCCATTCTCAATTCTTCATTTTCAATTGAGCGAATGCGATTTCACCACGTTCTGCCATTCGGCGCCGAGCCGTTGCCGGAGGGAGGTACGCGCTTTCGGTTGTGGGCGCCGGATGCAAAGAAGGTCCAGGTGGCCGTCGATGGGATGCCGCAGTGCTTCGATCTCGATCGGCAGGAGGGAGGATGGTTCGAAGCGTCCGTGCCGGTATCTGCTGGAGCTAAGTATCGCTATCGCATCGACGAAGAGTTGAATGTGCTGGATCCTGCGGCGAGATTCGCGCCGGACGGGCTCAACGGATTCAGCGAGGTCATCGATCCGAAGGCTTATCTTTGGAGCGATCGAGAGTGGCGCGGGTTGCCATGGCATCGCGCGGTGGTCTATGAGCTTCATGTCGGGACGTTTACGCGCGAAGGCACTTATGCCGCGATCATTCCGAGACTCCCCGAACTAAGTGAGCTCGGCGTCAATACGATCGAGCTCATGCCGGTTGGGACGTTTCCCGGCTCGCGCGGATGGGGTTACGACGTAGTGCTCCCTTTTGCACCTCATCCCGCGTATGGACGACCGAACGACCTGAAGCGTTTGATCGACGCGGCTCATGCGAACGGCATCGCTATGGTCCTGGACGTCGTGTACAACCACTTCGGTCCCGAGGGAGATTATCTGCACCGCTACGCAAGCGGCTTCTTCACGGATAAGTACAAGACGCCCTGGGGATCGGCGATCAATTTCGAGAGCGAGGCAAGCCGCAACGTTCGCCGGTTCTTTGTCGAGAACGCTCTCTACTGGCTCGAGGAATACCGTTTCGATGGGCTGCGGCTCGATGCCGTGCACGCCATGCGCGATGCCAGTCGAACGCATTTCGTCGATGAGCTGGCTGCAGCGATCGAGGCAGGTCCGGCGCGCGACCGCTATGTACACCTGATGCTCGAGAATCACGACAACCAAGCATCGCGCTTGAGGTCGGCACGCAATCGGCGGCTATCCAAGGCACAGTGGAACGACGACTTTCATCACATCGTTCATGTGCTCGTGACCGGCGAGACAGACGGGTATTACGCGAATTACGCTGAGCAACCGTATACGCAACTCGCACGCGTGCTCGCAGAGGGGTTTGCCTATCAAGGCGATCCTTACGGCAAGACATGCGAGCCGCGCGGCGAGCGCAGCCATCGCTTGCCCGTCACTTCCTTCATCGACTTCCTTCAGAACCACGATCAGATCGGTAATCGCGCCTTCGGCGAAAGGCTTGTTGCCTTGACGGACGAGCAACCGCTGCGTGCGGCTCTCGCGCTGCTGTTGCTCTCGCCGCACATTCCGATGCTGTTCATGGGAGAGGAGTACGGAGCACGCCAGCCGTTTCTGTACTTTTGCGACTATTGCGGCGAGCTTGCGCGCGCAATTACCGATGGCCGCCGAAACGAATTCGTTTCTTTCGGGTTCGACGATGCACACGTCCACGAACGCATTCCGGATCCGAATGCGACGGCAACTTTCGAGCGCAGCTGCCTGCGTTGGGAAGATCGCAACGAGTCGGCACATCGGCGGCACATGGCGTACGTGCGGCAGTTACTGAGCGTGCGTGCAGAGCATGTTGTGCCGCGCATTCCTTCGATCGAACCGGGTCGCGCCGAGTCCGAAGTGTCGGGGACGGTCGTGCGCGTCCGTTGGCCGACGAGCGACGGCGCGTTGCTGCTCGACACAAACCTCAGCACGGCCGCTTGCGAGCTCGTCTCGAGTACGGCAGCGACGCTGCTGTATTCAAATGCCGCCGCATTCACTGCCGGGCGGCTTGCACCTTGGGAAGTCAGGCTTCAGCGAACCTAAAGCTGCTCGTCAAGGCGGCGGTGGGGCAGGGCAGTCGATTTTTTGCAGGGCGACTGGACCGTACAAGTCGTGCCATAGGACCAGTGCCCACCATTCGAGTGTTGTAGGATCTGTGCCGGCCCAACCCGGCGGATTTGCGCCTCTCTTTTCAAAAGAAAATGCTCCATGCGCCCAGTAGTGGGCGAACGGCTTCATCGAGGGAGAGTCGCTCTTGCATGTAATTAGCCTCCAGGGAGGAATATTGAAACTTGGGATACCGGCGGAATCATATATCCACTGATTTCCCGCACCGCACATCGTCTCAACAGTAGGCTCGCCGTCGCGTACGCCAATTGGGTTGTCAGAAGCATTGTAGTTGCCACCGGCTGTATAAAATTCCCCAGGCAGCGGTTTCGGGCTTCCTTTCGGTACGCCTAACAATGACGTCGTGACCGAGTCTGTGTACTCGCCCTCGAAGCGGGCTACAAGTGCATAGTCCTTCCAGCCGAAGGGGTTATCCCAAAAGTATGTTGCTACGTCCCATCGGCAGGAGACCGAATTCAGGATCGGTACATCGTCGTGCACGACGACATCCGTCAACGCGCTAGGGTTTTCGAGATGGGTGTTTCTCGCGTAGGCGGTAAAGGTCACGGTTGCATTACCACTGGTGCCGGGTTTGACTTTGAACGTACCGCCGTCGTGGCGCAGAAGCCCTTGAGCGCATGCGGCCGCATCGTCTTCTCCCGGAAATTCCTCAATGGATGCGACTGCGTTGTTGTCCGACTTAATCTCCATCGCATCGAACGCATCCTCGATGGAAGTATCGTCGAAATTGCAGCCCCTCGCCGTGGCAGGCACTACAAATTGGTTCTCTCGCCCTTTCTGCTTGCGCAAGATAAGGAATTCCCGACCGTCCGCTGAAACGAGTGCAACCTTCACAGATTGGGCGATCCCTCCCGTGCGCATGACCACCTTCGTTGGGTTCAATTTTGGCTCCGAGAAGGCCAACAAGGGATTCATGCGCAGCATCCGATACGCGTCAATATCAACATCCTTGCCGCCAACGTCGACGCCATTGGCGTACTCGATGTGCAGATGCGGCGGTACCTCGCCCGATCTCCCGCTTTTCGCAAGCTTTGCGCCCCGCGCAATGGGGTATTTCGGTCTGGCGGGGTTCGTTTCCGCCCAGCATAGCTCGTTATCTGTGAAACCTTCGACCGAACCACGAGTCAGGTGACGATAGGCCATCGCCGAACCATCGTTGTGCCGCACGACGACCGCGAATCCTCTCTTCAGGGGGAGCGAGCACTCGGCTTCGATGTTGTTTCCGCAGCAACTCCCTTGAACCTTAACCTTCTCAATATAGCCGTCGCCCATTGAATAGACTTGCGTACCCTCCGGGGCGCGCAAGTCAAGCCCCAAGTGAAATCTCGGGTTTCCCTCCCTGTCTTTCCGCAAGGCCCAGTATGGATCCGTGATTACCAAATCTCCGTGCAAAGGACTTCCCAGCATCTCGCGGGAAGCATCTTTCGACCACGCGGACATCGCCTTCTCTTGCGTAATGAAGAACGAGCGAGTCGGGACGCTCGCCAACTTCAACACAACGCGGCGTCGCCCATCGGGCTCTTCTAACGCATACTCGCTTGGCACAGTGACTGTGACCTGACGCGTAGCAGAGTCGTAAGCGGCAGACAGCGGCGAAAAGTCGACGGATCTCTCACCGGACTCTTCACTGAGATTCTCATAGAGTGTCATTGCAAAGACGCCTAGCG